>UROX01000069.1 GCA_900549685.1 uncultured Alistipes sp. | reverse complement strand
GGAGGAGGAGGTGGAGGAGGAGGAGGTGGAGGAGGAGCGGGGCATCAGCCAGCAGGAGCTGGCCGCGATGTGCGATTTCGAGAAATCGAACATGTCGCGCATCGAATCGGGCAAGACCAACCTGACGTTGAAAAACATGTACAAAATCAGCAGGGCACTGGGCGTCCGACTGAGCGATCTGGTCGATTTCGAGTGAGTCCGTCCGCACCGGCAGAGGGCGGAAGCGGGGAGAGCGCGGTTGCGGACGACTGTCGGGGCGGGCCGTTTTTGCTGCCTGTACGCCGGACAGTGCGAATATATTCTTAATATTCTTATCTTTGAAGACAAAACCAACCTTTACCGAAATGAAAACCTTTCGCATTTTTTCGACGGGAATCGCCGGGGCGCTGTGCGTGCTGCTGGGCTGTTCCCGGGGATTGCGGGCGCAGTCCGTCATCCTGACCAGCGACCGGCAGCTGGAAGAGCTGACCGATCCCGACAAGAAAATAGACATGTCCACCGGATTCACGCCGGTCATAAGAAGCCTCAGAGAAACCTGCGAGCAGGGCAAAAGCTACGGCTCCCGGGAGCTGATCGTCGCTTTCGACGAGTTTTTCCGCCAGTATCGCAGGGATGCGGGTTCGGAGCGCAAGCTGACGCCCGATATGGACGAGTACGTGGATAAGATCAAAAAGATCAGTGATTTCGCCTCCGGATACGATATGGGGCTGTGTCTGAGCTTGCTCAGTCCGCTGGAGCTGGGACCTGCCTACAAGGCCCAGACGGGACATGCCGGCCGCTGGCTGGCCTACAAGGTCGGGTTCCGCGATCCGGTGACGGGACGTTTCAGCCTTCCGATGTGGCAACAGCTCGACTGGACGAACAACAAAGGCAAGACGCCCGTCAGACTGACCGGCGTCAAAGCCTATGCGTTCAAGGAAAGCACGCAGGGCAACAGTCCTTTCCGTGTCGTGCGGCCCGAGGACATCGTGCCTCTCGAGGGGGTGAAGTACGAAGCCTCCGAGACGCTCGGTACGGCCAACAGCAGTGCCGGACTCGACATCGTTCTCGGCGTCGATATGCGTAACCTGCGGGTCTACTGCGACGAGCCGCAGCTGCCCGGATACGACCGGGTGCTGGTCCTGCTCGAGTACGAGTCGCAGGAGATGGACTATTTCAACGACGACGCTCCGGTGTTCCTGAAGAACCTCGTCCGGAAGTACCATGACCGGAAAGTGAATCTGACGGCCCTCTATTCGGACGAGATGCACATCCAGCAGGACTGGTCCTATTTCGGCCATCACGAAGGGGGACAGTTCGCCGAACGCTATCTGACGCACAGCATGGCCGAGAAATACGCCGAACGTTTCGGCCAGCCGCTCGACGACAAGTACATGCTCTATTTCGTCTACGGCGCTCCCTATTACGAACCCACGGCGCAGGCCGTCATCAACGTGCAGTACGTGATGGGACCCTCGCCCGAGGACATACACCGGACATTCCTGCTGCGCGACCGTTACTACCGTATGCTCAACGACGGCGTGGTGGACCTGTTCCGCGAAGCGAAGGAATATGCCGAGGAGCTGTTCGGTCGCGAACTGCGCACGGCGGGCCATGCTTCGTGGGCCGAAAGCCCCACCATCGACCTGTGGAATGCCGAGAAACGTCACGGATACGCCAACAATTACGAATACACTCCCAATTTCGTCTGGGGCAACACCGTTCATCAGGCATCGGCCGCCTGCTACGACTATTTCAAGTGGAGCGAATACCTGCAGCCCACGGGCAACGACTTCGCCGAATGCGGATGGAACGACCGTAACTATTACGGGGCGGCGATGGCGGCTTCGATCGGCGTCATCAACAAATATCCGAGCGCCTATGCCGCCGCATGGGGCATGCCCCACGAGGTATACGTGCGCCGCATGGCCATCAACGACGCTTTCGGGGCGCAGGCTTCGGACCGCATCGGGACGCTTACCGGGGGCGTCCATCGGGATGTGGACGTGCTCATGCTCTATCCGATGAACCTCGTGGCGGCCGAAGAGCGTTTCGGTAGCTGGATGGCCCAGTACGGCTATGCCAACTACCTGACCTCCGACAAGTTCGTCGAAATGGGCGAGGTGCTGCCCGACGGCAGGGTCCGTGTGGGCGACAAGACCTACGGTACGGTCGTGGCGCTGTTCGAACCGCTGCCTCCGAAAGGCCTGCTCGACATGATGGGACGGCTCGTCGAGAACGGAGGCCGGGCCGTATGGTTCAGCACGCCGCCCTTGATCGACCAGTCGGGCGAGAACTGTACGGAACAGTGGCGGAAACTTTTCGGCGCCGCCTATGTGCACGACATCTATATGGGTGAGATCGCGGCCGGCCGGCGCATCGCTTTCTGCGGCGGTTTCTCCTCGATTCCGGAACAGACCGTGCTGACCGATTTCCTCGTGGACCGCATCTATCCGGTGACGGCCGCGCCCGGGGCCGAGGTCGTGGCGACCGAGAGCGGCCGTACGCTCGGTGTCGTCGTCCGTCGTCCGGGCGGCGGGGCGACCGGGTATTTCGGGTTCCGTCCGCGCGACGACCAGTCTGCGAGTCTGGGCTACGAGACGCGGACGCTGTTCGAGATTCTCGATGCCGTGGGCGCTTATCCCTCCAGCGGCCGGTTCCCCGGTATCAACGACAACCCCTCGCACGTATCGCGCACGACGGACTATTTCGTCACGACGTTCCCCAATAGCACGACGGTCGTGGTGCGCCATTACCGCACGCATCCCGAGACATGGGAGGGCGGATTTTCGCGCAACCGCGAGGCCGACATCGAGGCGATGAAAGCCAATCCCGTGCCGTCCGACGAGGTCGTGCTCGACGGCATGAAGGTGAACGGACACGAGGTCGCCTACCGCGGCCGGCTCACCGTGGCGTTCCGCACCGATTCCGAGGGCCGGCTCGTCGCGTTCTCCGGACTCGACTGCGACGGCATCGCGCTCGACGGAACACAGTATACGTTCGCCGATCACCCGATGGGAGCGATCGTTTTCGCACCCGAGTCCGAAGGATCGCAGAACTATCGCGTCCGGATATCGGGCGAGGGACGCGTGTCGCTGCCGCTCTCTTTCGACCGCAAGCCGACGGTGCGGCTGGGCAAACGCAAGATCGAGTCGGAGTATGCCGATGGCCGGCTCACGCTCTCCGTCGATCCGTCCTTTTCGGGCCAATGGCTGACGGTGGGGCGGTAGGCGCCGGTTTCCGGTAACGTCCTTTCTCCTCCGGCGACGGCCCTCCCGGCCGCGCGGGATACGGATCGGCGGGACTTCTTTCGGCCGCCGGAGGGTTCCGGCTCCCGGACCCTGCGTTCCGAAGGGCCCGGGAGCCGGAAAATTTGAACGGATTTGCATGCCGTTCGTCGAAATTTTATACCTTTGGGGTTCATTCGCAGGGGGTAGGAGGTGCGCTTCCTTCCTCTTGGGATGGCACGGGACAAACGAACAAAGACATACTTCCATGTACAGAACACACACCTGCGGAGAGCTCCGCGCAGAAAACCGCGACCAGACCGTCACGCTGGCCGGATGGGTACAGAAGATACGGAACCTCGGCGCCATGACGTTCATCGACCTGCGCGACCGCTACGGAATCACGCAGCTCGTCGTCGAGGAGCATTCCGCCGACGAAGTCCGTCGCACAGCCTCCGGGCTGGGCCGCGAGTACGTCGTCCGGGCTACCGGCAAGGTCGTCGAGCGGGCCTCGAAAAATGACCGGATTCCCACCGGCGACATCGAAGTGGTGGTCGAGAAACTCGATGTGCTCAATGCCTCGCAGACTCCGCCCTTCACCATCGAGGATAACAGCGACGGCGGCGACGAGCTGAGAATGAAATACCGTTTCCTCGACCTGCGTCGCAATCCGCTTAAGAACGCGATGATCCTGCGTCACAAAATGGCTCACGAGGTGCGCAATTTCCTCGACAGCAGGAATTTTCTCGAAATCGAGACGCCCTATCTCATCAAATCGACTCCCGAGGGTGCCCGCGACTTCGTGGTGCCTTCGCGCATGAATCCGGGCGAGTTCTACGCTCTTCCCCAGTCGCCCCAGACGTTCAAGCAGCTGTTGATGGTGGCCGGTTACGACCGTTATTTCCAGATCGTGCGCTGTTTCCGCGACGAAGACCTTCGGGCCGACCGCCAGCCCGAATTCACGCAGATCGACTGCGAAATGTCGTTCGTCGAGCGCGAGGACGTGCTCGCCACGTTCGAGGATATGGCCAAACATCTGTTCCGCAGCCTGCTCGGCCTTTCGTTCGACGAGGCTTTCCCCCGCATGACGTGGGCCGAGGCGATGGAAAAATACGGCTCGGACAAGCCCGATATCCGGTTCGGCATGACGTTCAACGACCTGACCGACATGGCCAAAGGCAAAGGGTTCGGCGTGTTCGACTCGGCCGAATACATCGGAGCCATCTGCGCCGAAGGCTGTGCGGGCTATACCCGCAAACAGCTCGATGCGCTGACCGAATTCGTCAAACGGCCGCAGATCGGTGCCAAAGGCATGGTCTATGTCCGCTGCGAGGCGGACGGCAGCTTCAAGTCGAGCGTCGATAAATTCTATTCGCAGGAAGACCTCGCCGCATGGGCTGCCCGTTGCGGCGCCCGTCCCGGCGACCTGATCCTGATTCTGAGCGGAGCGCGTAAACATACGCTTTCGGCCCTGTGCGAGCTGCGGCTCGAAATGGGCAACCGGCTGGGGCTGCGTCCCAACGACCGTTTCGCTCCGCTGTGGGTCATCGACTTCCCGTTGCTCGAATGGGACGACGAGACGCAGCGTTTTTACGCCATGCACCATCCGTTCACCGCACCCAAGGCCGAGGATATCGCGCTGTTCGACACCGATCCGGGCAAGGTGAGGGCCGATGCCTACGATTTCGTCGTGAACGGTATGGAGATCGGCGGCGGATCGATCCGTATCTTCGATTCGGCGTTGCAGCACAAAATGTTCCAGGTACTCGGCTTCAGCGACGAGGAGGCCGAAAAACAGTTCGGCTTCCTGATGAACGCCTTCAAGTTCGGCGCTCCCCCGCACGGAGGTCTCGCGTTCGGCTTCGACCGTTTCTGTTCGCTGTTCGGCGGGGCCGATTCGATCCGTGACTACATCGCGTTCCCGAAAAACAATTCCGGACGCGACATGATGATTGACTCGCCCTCGACGATTTCGGCGGCGCAGCTCGACGAACTCGCCCTCGGTATCAAACCGCAGCCGGCGAAATAGATCTTTCCGCTTCGGAAGCGACAGAGGGTGTCCGCATTGCGGACACCCTCTGTCATTTGTTCGAGGTTCGTTTGGGGGCACAGAAATTCCGTTCTTTTGCCGCAGATACACATCGGGCGGCCGAAGTTTCCGATTGCGTTTTTGGGGGTATCGGCCGCTGTGTTTCCCGATTGTTCCTCTTTCGGAGAGAGGCTTTGAAACGCGATTCGCAAGGCCGGCGGCTACGACGCCGGTGTGTGACCGTAAGATGTCGTAAAGACTGCCGGCGCCGGCAGTCCGATTTCTGAGTTTTCGAGTCCCGATCCGGAGCCGCCAGCGTTTTTGCCCGGAAGACCGTACACTTACTCGAACTCGATAGGTTCGGCCTGTTCGAATACGAGCATCGGCGAATCCATCGCTCGACGGCGGAAGGCTGCGATTTTGTCCTCGCTGTTGTCGAGCAGTCCCACGGCGATATGGTTCTCGCCGTAAGGCATCATCGTAATGCTCACCACATTGCGGCGGACAGAATCGTCTTCGGAAGCCTCGAGCATGAAACGGTCGAGGCTGTCCATCGCCGCACTGAGCGTCCGATAGGAAAACCGGCAGGGCTGCACGTCGAAATCTCCGTCGCCCACCAGAGCCGCGATCTTCGCCCGTCCCTCGGCCGTGTCGCCGACGATACGGACCGTCAGCCGTCCGTCCGGGCCGACGGACGATCCGCCGTAGTATTCGGGATAATCCTTCGCTTCGGTCGTACCCTCTTTTCCGCCGAGCGCCTGTTGCAGCCGCAGATAGTTTTCGTTGGCCGTCAGTTGAATCGAAGAGTCGGCTTCGAGCGGGGCGCCGGCCGAAGATTCCGCGTGTCGTCCCGCATCGTTTCCGCAGCCCGCGGCCCAAAAACAGAGCAGCGTCGCGGCGAACAGTTTTTTCATCGTTTCCATATTTTCATTCGTTTATCGTTCATTTTTCTGTCCGACAACCTTTCCCTCCTCCGGCGCGAACCGGAGAATGTCCTGCCACGGATCGGACGCCATTTCCCACAGATAGAGCGAAGCGACCGAGCCGAAAGGCGAGTACAGCTCCCTGATTGCGGCGAACCGTGTTCGGTCGATTTCTTCGAGACCGTGCAGACGCATCAGGCTCCTGCGGACGATCAGGTCGTCGTAGCTGAGTACGTCGGGCCGGCACAGCGAGAAGATCATCAGCATCTCGGCCGTCCAGACTCCCACGCCGGGCAGGGCGGTCAGTTCTCGCACGACCTCCGCGTCGGGCAGATTGTCCAGCGAAGCGGCGTCGAGCCGTCCGTCCCGTATGGCGGAGGCTCCGGACAGGATGTATCCCGTCTTGCGCGACGACAGACCGCAGCTGCGCAGAGCGGACGGATCGGCCGCCAACACGCGCGACGGCGTCACCTCGCCCAACAGGGTTCGGAAACGTGCGCGGACCGTCGCTGCTGCCCGGTTCGATATTTGCTGCCCGATGATGCTGTCGCACAGTGCTTCGAACAGATCGGGGCAGACGGGACGCTCGATCGGGCCGATGGTCTCGATCACCCGGCCCAGACGGGGATCGCGCCGCCTCAGATAATCGGTTTCTGTACGGCCGTAAGGAAAAATATCCATCGTTCCTGTTTTTTCGTACCGGCAAATATACCGGTTTGCCGCAGCAAAACAATCCTTTCGACCGTCCGTCGCGGGAAAAAACGTCCTGTTTCGGAATCCGGCCGGACAAAAATCCGGCCGTCTCTTTTCGCGATACGTTCCCGACGGCGATACGATTCGGAGCGGAAACACTCTTTTTCGACAATGACACTTCGTGCGCCGGAGCGATGATCGGAGAAAAAGACGTATCTTTGCGCCCCGCCGAAGCGGAGGAACCGGATCCGAAGTCACGGCAAAACAGCGTTCCGAAACTCCTGCGATAGCGATCCCGTCCGGCGATCATCCGGCGGATACTTTCCGGACCGCGTGCCCGGGCGCCTGTCGGCATCGGAGCCGATTCGCCCCGGGAATGCAGTCTGCGCCGCGGACCGCAGCGGTCCGCGGAAAAAATACGCTCGGGGTTTCGGAACATTGCAGCGTATGATTGTCCGTGATAATGACGTAATACCGAAATATATGCAACCGACTTACAGACAAATATGGGCCATCGCCGGCCCGATCCTCGTCAGCCTGCTGATGGAAAACCTCATCGGAATAACCGATACGGCTTTTCTGGGGCGGGTGGGCGAAGTCGAGTTAGGCGCTTCCGCGTTGGGTGGCGTGCTTTATCTGGCCGTTTTCATGCTCGGGTTCGGATTCAGCATCGGCGCACAAATTCTCATCGCCCGGCGCAACGGCGAGAAGGCGTATGCCGAGATCGGTCCCCTGTTCCGTCAGGGCTGCGCCTTTCTGCTGGCTCTGGCAGCGGTGATGTTCGTGCTCTCGCGGGTTTTCGCCCCCGTCGTGCTCGGCTCCATCGTCGAGTCGGAACCGGTGCGGCAGGCTGCCGTCCGCTATACGAACTGGCGCGTTTTCGGCTTTTTCTTTTCGTTCACGGCCTTCATGTTCAGGGCCTTCTATGTCGGTACGACGAACACCCGGACGCTGACGCTCAATTCGGTGACGATGGTACTCTCGAACGTGGCGCTCAACTACGTACTGATCTTCGGCAAGCTGGGCCTGCCGGCGATGGGCATCGCCGGAGCGGCCATCGCTTCGGCGGCTTCGGAATTCGTGTCGCTGGCGTTTTTCTATATCTATACGCGGACCCGGACCGACCACCGCCGTTACGGACTGTTCCGTTCCGGCAGGCTCGATTTCGGAATGCTCCGTCGCATGCTCGACGTGTCGGTGTGGACGATGCTCCAACTGTTTCTGTCGGTGGCGATATGGTTCTTGTTCTTCGTCGCCGTCGAACATCTGGGCGAGCGACCGTTGGCCGTCACCAATATCGTGCGCAGCGTGTCGGGTATCGTTTTCATGGTGGTCAGCGCTTTCGGTTCGACGGCCAGCACGCTGACCGGTAACCTGCTCGGGGCGGGCGAGGCCCGCCTGGTCGGTCCCACGGCCGGGAAAATCGTCCGCATGTGCTACATGATCGTCGCTCCGGCAGCGCTGCTCTTCGCGCTGTTCCCCGAATGGATTCTGCGCGTTTATACGGACGATCCGTCGCTCATCGGCGCCTCGACCGCCTCGCTGCGCGTCATGTTGTCCTCGTATGTGTTCACGGTACCGGCGCTCGTGCTGTTCAACATCGTTTCGGGGGCGGGCAATACGCGCTCGGCACTGTTCTTGGAGTTCGCAGCCCTGTGTATTTATTCGGTTTACATGGTCTGCGTCGTCATCGTGCACAAGGCCGACGTGGCGGTCTGCTGGACAACGGAACATGTCTACGCCCTCACGCTGCTCATACTGGTGTCGGTCTATCTCGCCAGATCGAACTGGAAAAACAAGGCGATATAGCGGCCTCCGATTCCGGGCTGTCCGAAAGCTGGACTGCGAAAATATCGGGGGATACCGGTGGTCTGACATGACGCGAACGCATACCGAACATGACGAAAAACTCCGCATCATGGAAGAACTGACTCTCACCACTCCCTCCATTCTTTTCTCGGCCATTTCGCTGATTATGCTGGCCTATACGAACCGTTTTCTGGCCTACGCCCAGGTGATCCGCAACCTGAAGAAAGAGCACGAGGCCCGCCCCTCGTCGATTGCCCGCCAGCAGATCGACAACCTCCGCAAGAGGCTCTACATGGCCCGGTCGATGCAACTCTTCGGAGTGAGCAGCCTGTTGTTGTGCGTGTTGTGTACTCTGTTGGTATACATCGGGTTGCAGAAGGCAGCAGTGTACTCGTTCGGCGTGGCGTTGCTGTTGCTGTGCATCTCGCTGGCGATTTCCATCCGCGAGCTGCTGATTTCCGTACACGCGCTCGAAATACATCTCGACAAGGTGGAGGATACGGTCTCCGGAGACCGGAAATGACCTCTCTAACGGGCCAGTCGTTCGAGATAGGCCTGCGTCAGGCGCGATACCGCATAGGTATCGAGTTCCGTTTCGGAGACGGATACCAGAGAGGGATCGCATGCGGGCAGTACATCCGCTTCCAGCCGATGGAACACGGCGCGGATCACACGGTGGGAAAGCACGTGGGGCGGCATCGTCTCCGTCCGGCAGAGGCGGAATCCGGAAAAGTCGCCGAACAGTTCCCGCCAGCGCTCCGTCCGCTGCAATGCCGCGAAATCGACGGCTTCGGTCGTTTCGACGAGCGGGAATTCGTACAGCCCGCGCCAGATATCGCGTCCGCCGCGGCGGACGATAAGCGTCCGGTCGCCGCAACCGATATGCAAATAGTTGAAGTAGCGCGATACCGATTCCCTGCGCGGCCGCTTGACGGGACGTTCGGCCACCGTGCCGCGGGCGCGGGCCAGACATCCGTCCGAGAGCGGACAGACCGCACAGTCCGGCGAACGGGGCACGCATTGCAGTGCTCCCAGTTCCATGACGGCCTGGTTGTAGAGTCCCGGACGGGCCGTATCGAGCAGCGAGGAGGCCAGTTCCGTGAACATCTTTCGCCCCGGAGCGCTGTCTGCGGGCGTGTCGAGGTCGAACCGGCGCGAGAGCACCCGGTAGACGTTGCCGTCCACCACGGCATAGGGCTGTCCGTAGGCGATGGAACAGACGGCCGCCGCGGTATATTCGCCGATGCCGGGCAGCGAACGCACATCGGCATAACGCTCCGGAAACACCCCGCCGAAACGCGCCACGATCTCGCGTGCGGCGGCATGGAGGCTGCGGGCCCGGCTGTAATAGCCCAGTCCCTGCCACAGTTTGAGCACTTCGTCCTCGGAAGCCGCGGCCAGTGCCCGCACGTCGGGAAAGCGGGTCGTGAAACGCAGGTAATAATCCAGCCCCTGCGCTACGCGTGTCTGTTGCAGGATCACCTCCGAAATCCATATCCGGTAGGCATCGCGGGTCTCACGCCACGGCAGCGCCCGCCGATGTTCCTCGTACCATGCCACGAGCCGGTCCGAGGCCGGATCTGTGCCTCGGGCACTCATAGCAGGTCCTCCACCGTCGCTTCCGTCACCCGGATGAGGTCTGCGGGTGCGATCTCGATCTGAAGTCCCCGCACGCCGGCGCTGATATAGATCGTGTCGAAGTCCGTGCAGGACGAATGGATGAAAACGGGAAACCGCTTTTTCATCCCTATGGGCGAACATCCGCCCCGGATGTATCCCGTCACGGGCAGCAGCTCCTTCATGTGGAGCATCGCCACGCTCTTGTCGCCCGAGGCCCGCGCAGCCTTCTTGAGGTCCAGTTCGCCGTCGCCCGGAATCACGCATACGAGAATTCCGTGGCGCTCGCCCCGCAGGACGAGCGTCTTGAAAACCCGCTCGACGGGTTCGTTCAGCTCGGCGGCGACATGCACGGCCGCCAGATCGTTCTCGTCGAACCGATAGGGAATCAGCCGGTAGGCTATCTTCTCCCGGTCGAGCAACCGGGCGGCGTTGGTTTTGTTGATTTTGTCCGCCATATCCGCAAATTCTTTCCGGTGCGAAGATAGCGGATTCGGGGCGAAATGAAAAAGTCGGGACCATTTTTCGGACCGTGTTTCGAATCCGCTCTCCCGATTTTCTCCCCGGCGGGAAGCAGGGCCGGTTCGCAAAGGTGACACCGGTTGCGAAAGCCGGCGGGAAGATCGGACGATCGCAGTTCTGCGAAACGGTATGATCGGGGCTGCGATCGTCTTTTCCGGTATCAAAGTTGCATCGGATCGAAACGTAGAACCTTAAATCCGTTTCACGTATGGACAATTGGAAAGCGACATTCGGGGGTAAACCCGTTACGCTCGTCGGCACCCATCTCTCGGTCGGCGACCGTGCGCCCCATTTCGAAGTGATCGACCGGGACCTCAACACGGTCTCGTCGAGTCAGTTCAAGGACAAGACGATGATAATAAGCGTATTCCCGTCGGTAGACACCTCGGTTTGCGCTTTGCAGAACATCCGGTTCAACCGCGAGGCGGCCCGGATGGACGGCGATGTGGCCATTCTGTCGATCTCGGTGGACCTGCCCTTCGCCCAGAAACGATTCTGCGCCGCCGAACATCTCGACAACGTGCACGTCTACTCGGATCACCGCGATCTGGATTTCGGCATGAAATACGGATTCGTCATCCGGGAACTCCGTCTGCTGGGGCGCGGAGTCGTGGTTATCGACAAGAAAGGCATGATCCGGCACATCGAGTATGTCGCCGACATCGGACAGGAACCCGACTACGAAGCGGCGCTTCGGGCCGTCCGGGAACTCCGCTAAACGGTTGCCGCGACAAAAAAGCGGGAACAGCTCCGAAGTATGTTCCGTAAAGTATCTGACATAAATCCGTGCCGTATTCGATGGGGCACGGATTTTATTTTTATTACGGATTATTTCGGATAGGCTCGTTCCCCGGCGTCGGAGGGCTGTTGCCTATCGGTATCTCGAGACACGATTCGGGATTGCAGGTGTGGCGAAAGTCTTGTATGATACGATTGCCATGGAGCGAGTATCGGCCGGTATTCGGTAGGGCACGAACGTCGTGACGTATGGTCCGCCGGAGGTAACCTCACATATATTCTCCGCCGGAGAGATGCCTGCGGATTTAGATTTATCCGAAATCAGATTTTGCTATTTTCTTTGTCCGTCGTTTGCCCGACTCGTCCTTCTTTTCTCTGCGAAGCGTCCTGCGGCTTGATGATGATAAAGGAGGGCAGCTCGCGCAGCGTGCCCCGTTCGTAG
>UROX01000068.1 GCA_900549685.1 uncultured Alistipes sp. | reverse complement strand
CATTCAGAACTTGGACACTTTTGAATCACAGAGAGGAATTAAAGTTGATGCTCGCGCTGTTTTACGGCGCGGGCATTTCTTTCATCTTTCTTTGTGGGCAGTCCAAGGCCTTGAATGTGGGTGAACGGAGTTTGCCCGCGTTTTTTGTGTTATCTTGAATATATGTTAAAAAAGAAAAATAAGTCATGAAATTTTTTTTTTGCCCTTTGCGTATATATGGTGCTATGTGCCATTGGGATGCATTCATTTGCTCAAAATGTAATTAATCAAACGGTTATCGTGTCGGGAGATTCGAATAACGCATCGTCTTCGAACGACGATATCGGAGGCGTAGAGTTCCGCCGTATACCTTCCGATCGAAAAAAATGGTACTATTTCGAGTTTGAGAATTACCACTCTTTCCCTGTTACCGTGAATTGGCAGGCAAGCATATCGAGCGATAAATTCAGCCATTGGTATTCGTATGGCGATGTGAAGAGTGGGACTATTGTAATACCGGTCAATAGCAAGAAGAGAACGGCCGAAACATATAGTTATGGGTATGATTTGGATTTTATCAGAGTGCGCCGACTGTAACGGTGGAGCGGCATGTCGATTGCGTTCGCTCGTATCGCGATGGGATGAGCAGATGGGATGCCGGTGAAAGAATCCGTAACGGAAGAATCCGGCTTCCGCATGAAGCCGGATTCTTTAATTCGATCCGAAAGACGTGGGTTACCGACGGAAACCGCGCGGCATCTGGGGCAGCTTCATCTTACCGCCGCCGGCGACCATCTTCATCATTTTGCGCGTGTCGTCGAACTGTTTCAGCAGGCGGTTTACGTCGGCCATCGTCGTGCCGCTGCCTTTGGCGATGCGTTCGCGGCGGCGCGCGTTGAGGATTTCGGGGCGCTCGCGCTCGGCGGGGGTCATCGAGCCGATGATCGCCTCGGTCTGCTTGAAGACGTCGTCCGAAATCTCGACGCCTTTGAGCGCCTTGCCCATGCCGGGGATCATCGAAGCGAGGTCTTTGAGGTTGCCCATCTTCTTGATCTGGTTGATCTGCGCCAGGAAATCGTTGAAGTTGAACTGATCCTTGACGAGCTTCTTTTTCAGTTTACGCGCCTCGGCCTCGTCGAACTGCTCCTGTGCGCGCTCCACGAGCGACACCACGTCGCCCATGCCGAGAATGCGGTCGGCCATACGCTCGGGGTGGAAGACTTGCAGGGCGTCCATCTTTTCGCCGCTCGAAATGAATTTCAGCGGTTTGTCGACCACCGAACGGATCGAGATGGCGGCGCCGCCGCGCGTGTCGCCGTCGAGCTTGGTGAGCACCACGCCGTCGAAATCGAGCCGGTCGTTGAACTCCTTGGCCGTGTTCACGGCATCCTGGCCCGTCATGGCGTCGACCACGAAGAGCGTCTCGCCGGGATCGACGGCGGCCTTGATCGCCGTGATCTCCTGCATCATCGCCTCGTCGACGGCCAGACGGCCCGCCGTATCGACGATTACGACATTGCAGCCCTTCTGGCGGGCGTATTTGATCGCGTTCTGCGCGATCTCCACGGGGTGCGTGTTTCCCTCTTCGGTGTAGACCTCCACGCCGATCTGACCGCCCAGCACCTTCAATTGGTCGATGGCGGCCGGACGGTAGACGTCGCCGGCGACGAGCAGCACATGGCGCCCCTTCTTCTCTTTGAGGAAGGCGGCCAGCTTGCCCGAGAAGGTCGTCTTGCCCGAACCTTGCAGACCGGCGATCAGGATGACGGCCGGAGTGCCTTCCAAGCGGATGTCGGTGGCCGTGCCGCCCATGAGCTGCGCCAGCTCGTCGCGCACGATCTTGGTCATCATCTGCCCCGGCTTGACAGCCGTCAGCACGTTCTGACCCAGCGCTTTCTGCTTCACCTCGTCGGTGAACGACTTGGCGACCTTGTAGTTGACGTCGGCGTCGATCAGCGCACGGCGGATCTCTTTGAGCGTCTCGGCGATGTTGATCTCTGTGATGCGGCCTTCGCCTTTGAGGATCTTGAACGACCGTTCGAGTTTATCTGTCAGGTTTTCAAACATGGTGTATGGCTTTTTACGGACCGGGAACGTCGGCGGGCCGGTATGGATCGCTCCGGCGGGACGGTACGGCGTTCGCGGCGGTTTTATCCCCGCAAAGATAGTACAAGCGGGGCATAGAAACAAATTTAGGCAGCTATATACGACTTTACACCTCATCGGTTTTCGAGCCGCCGCATCCGGTCTACCGCCGGAGCGTTCGCGGCGGAGGCCATTTCGTTCGGAAAAGCCCCTCCTCCGAGTGGGCGAAGAAAAAACGGACGGCGCCGAAAACCGGTGCCGTCCGCAGGAGCGGAGAAAAATTCACTTTCGTGTTCCTTTTCTCGCCTCGGCATAGCTCGAACTGCGTTCGGCTTAACGAAATGGTTCATTTCTGCCCGTAGTAGGCGTCGGGGCCGTGTTTGCGCCGGAAATGTTTCTCGACGAGCAGGGGGTCGATGCCGGCCGTCGGGTTGAGCAGTTTGGTGACGAAGGCCATTTTGGCGACCTGTTCCAGTACCGTCGCGTTGTAGACCGCTTCGTGTGCGTCGCGGCCCCATGCGAAGGGGCCGTGGTTCTTGACCAGTACGCCCGGCGTGTGGAGCGGGTCGAGGCCGCGGAACCGCTCGACGATCACGGCGCCCGTCTCGGCTTCGTAGTCGCCGTCGATCTGCGCGTGCGTCATATCGCCCGTACAGGGGACGGCGCGGTGGAAATAATCGGCATGGGTCGTTCCCAGCGAGGGGATGTCGAGTCCCGCCTGCGCCCATGTCGTAGCGTAGGTCGAGTGGGTGTGTACCACGCCGCCGATCCCCTCGAAGGCGCGGTAGAGCGCCAAGTGGGTCGGGGTGTCGGATGAAGGGCGGAGCGATCCTTCGACGACGTTGCCGTCGAGATCGACCACCACCATGTCTTCCGCTTTCAGGGCTTCGTACTCCACGCCGCTCGGCTTGATGACGACCCGTCCGCTCGCGCGGTCGATGGCCGAGACATTGCCCCACGTGAAGATAACCAGACCGTGACGTACCAAATCGAGGTTCGCTTCGAGAACCTCTTCTTTCAGATTTTCCAGCATCGTTTGCGTTTTATTCGGTCGTTTTCCCGCCTCGGCTTCGTCCGAACGAGTCGGGTTCGGCTCTCGGCGTAACGAAAACGTTTGTTTTTGTTTTCAGGATTATTCGTTTACTGTCCTTCCGGCACTGTGTTTTATGGCTCGTCTGCGATTTTACCCCGCAATCCGATTCCCGGTCGATCGACGATGCCGGCGGGGAAATCTTCTGTTCTGTGCGGAGGTCGCAGCTCGTACCGTTTCTGCCGCCGGAGGCGAACTGCCGGTGCGTTGCGCGGAAGTGCGGCAGACGTATTATTTCTTGTTCTTGTAGGCTGCGACGGCTTCCAGATAGGCTTCGGCCTTGTCGGGACAGTCGGTCGAAACGTAGGTGATGCCGTGGCGCGCCGCCCAGTCGATCAGTTCGCAGTCGTTGACCATCCAGAGTGTGGTGGCGATGCCGAGACGGTTGGCTTCGTCGACCAGTTCGGGACGGTTCATCAGGACGTTGAGCTGGTAGGAGAGACCTCCGTATCCCCGCTTTTTCGCTTCGGCGGGACTCATAGCCGCCATGTCGCTGCTGACGTAGACGACGACGGCGTCGGGTTGCAGGCGGAGCACTTCGTCGCAGGCGTGCCGGCTGAACGAGATGAATTCGATCTGCGGCACGAGCCGCATTTCGCGCGCCAGACGGAGGATCGCCTCCACGACCTGCGTCTCGCGTTGCGGCGTCGCGTGTTTCTTGATTTCGAGGATCAGTTTGGTCGACGGGTCTTTCTGTCCCTGTGCGAAGAACTCCCGGAGGGTGGGGATTTCGAGGCCGCCCGGCAACTTCACTGCGCGGATTTCGGCGAAGCGGTTCTTCTGCGCATGAAGTTTCGTGTCGAGAATCTTCGGCCCGTGATAGACGATCAGCGAGTCGTCGGCCGTCATGTTGACGTCGAACTCCACGCCGTAGACTCCCAGCTTCTGGGCGTTGCGCAGGCTCGATACGGTATTTTCCCACGATCCTTCTGCGGCATGGAATCCGCGGTGTGCGACCACTTGGGGCTGGGCGGCGAGCATCAGCGTGCCCGCGGCGAATCCGATTGTCAAAAATAATTTTTTCATACGGTTGCGTTTATTCGGTCTTTTACGTTCGGTCGAAAACGGACCTTGTCTGGTCGGAATCCATGTCCGTTTTCCGGCGGATGTCCGGATTCGGTACGAATCGTGTCACAAATATATACATATTTTCGTTTCGTTAAACAGGTATTTTCTTTTTGGATGATAAATTTTGTTTATAGTGATAATTTTCTTCGGTTTTGGATGCGGATGTCGTCTAAACGAAAGAGATCGCAGACTGTTGCAAGGAAGTCCGCTGCGGTTGTCCGGATTATCCGGATCGTCGGTCGGGGAGGAGCTGCGCTTCGGACTGGGGCTGTCGGGGGGGGCTTCGCGTGAATTGGATTCCGCGTCCGGTACGTTTTGCGAAAGGCATGTTTTCGTTCGGACGTGCTGCGCCTCGGCGGAGTTCGAATAAATTTGGTTCTGCCCTCGGCTTGCACTATCTTTGTCGGGGAATTGAAAAGATGAGATCATGCTGAGTATTGCCGAACGCCGTAAGTATATTCTCGATTCGCTGAATCGTCACGGATTCGTTCGTGTGGCCGATATGGCCGCCGAGATGAACGTGACCAAGGCGACCGTCCGCAAGGATATGGAGTTTTTGGAGAGCAGGAACCTGCTCTACCGCACGCACGGCAGCGCCAGTCCGGTCAATCCGTTGGTGCAGGATGTCAGCGTGCATGTCAAGAGCGCCGTCAACAGCGAAATCAAACAGAAGATCGCCGTGGAGGCGGCCGGGCTGATTTGTCCCGACGATTCGGTCTTCATCGCTTCGGGGTCGACCGTCTATGCCTTTGCCGAACGGATACGGCCGGTCGGGCATCTCAATGTAGTGACGCCGTCGCTGCGCGTGGCGATGCTGATGAACGAGTCGGAGGAGACGACGGTGACCGTGCTCGGAGGCGTGCTCTACAAGAAGTCGCTGTCGGTGCGGGGCGAATATGCGGCGCAGGGATTCGAGAATGTGATCTGTTCGAAACTCTTCTTCGGCGCGGACGGCATCGATTCCAATTTCGGCATCACCTGCGCCACGGCCGAAGAGGCCACGCTGACGCAGAAGATGATGCGGGCCTCGGCCAAGAGCGTCGTGCTGGCCGACTCGTCGAAATTCGGGCGGCGCGGTTTCGGCCGGATATGTTCGATGGAGCGGATCGACTGCATCGTTACAGACGACGGTATTTCGGAGCAGTACCGCAGGCTGATCGAGGAGGCCGGAGTCGATCTGATCGTCGTGAAACGCTGAGGGATTTGCCGGCGACCGAGCGGGCGTACGGGTGCCGTGGTAAATAAAAATGACCGGAATCCTTCAAAAGATTCCGGTCATTTTTATTTACTGGAAACGGTTACTCTTTCACACAGCGGACGGGTATTCCGCCTGCGATGAAACTCTTTCCGGAATTAGAGAACATGGTCGTATAGGTCGTAGCGGCGGCCGTAGCCTTGTAATACATGATTTGGAGAATATTGGCCTGGTTCGTCGGCGCCGTGGCGCTTGCGGCTTTGGCATAGGTTCCTACCTGTTTGAGCATGCCGCTCACATCGCGCCAGCCGGAGCAGGGATAGAACGCTTCGTTCAGCGTGACGCCGAAGGAGCCTGCGGACGACGTTACGTCGGCTTTGGCGAACCCTCCCCATGCCTCGGCGCTGTCGACGGGGACTTTATACCCTGCCGGACACGGATCGTAGACTGATTTCCGACCGGAGACGGCACCCCACAGATCGCTGAAATTGCTCAGATCGCTGTTGAACCACGTGGAAACACCACTGTTACCTACGGAAGCTACATATTTGATAAAAGTCGTCGGATGCTGCACGGCGTATGCGACGCAGTCGATAATGGTGTTGTCGTCGTTGCCGATTACGTCGAATGCGTAGGCCGTCTGGTCGATCGTATTCTTCTCGTAGGCGGCCGTTTGAGTTCCGAAGGCCGCGGTTTCGCTGGCGCCGCCTATCGGGGCGTCTTTGCCGGTGTCTTTCGCCCCGACGAACGGGTCTTTGCGTCCCCATTGGTAGTAAAGACCGTAGGAGGAGACGTCGCCCGGAGTGACGGAGGTGGCGCCGAGGTTGCGGTCGAGGATCGTGCAGCCTGCGGCGGCTTCTTTCTCGGCCGGCGCGTCGGTACGCCAGATATGCCAGCTCCATGCGACCTGCCGGTTGACGAGGGCGGCTATCACGGCGTTGCCCTTGGCGGCGCCTGCCGTGAAATAGACATAGCCGTCGACACCGTCGACAGCCGAGCCGTCACCCTTGACGGCCTTGAATTTGTAGTTGCCGGGGGCGCTGACGATGAAACAGTTGGCTGCCGCACCCAGGTCGACGGCGCCGGGCAGTTCGTCGAAGCCGACGTTCGACACCACTCCCGTTTCGTCCTGCCACAGCCAGTCGCAGGCGGCTTCGGCAGTCGACTGCGGGGTGAAGGCAAGGGTCGGGTATTCGTAAATCTTGCTGCGCAGCAGCGTCTTCGGGGTGTCTTTGTTGACGACCTGCGTCATCACGCTGCCGTCGTCGGCGACGAAATCGATCGTGTAGCCTTTGGCATAGGTCTGAGGCGGAACGACCATGTAGAATGTCTGGGGCGTGGCCGAGAGTTGTACGCCGCAGGTGAGCGAGACCTCTTCGACTGTCGATTCCGAGAAGTCGGCCTCCATGTAGGCATCGCCCGAGATGTCGAGCCGGAAGTCGCCTGCGACGGGTTCACCGTCATTTCCGCGAAACCGGATCGCGGCCAGCGTCCGACTGCCCGTGAGCGAGAATTTGAGGATGGGAAAAATATTCTTGAAAGAGAGCCGCACCTGTTCGGAACCCGAATCGGGCGTTTTGGCGATCATCATGCCCAGATCCTTGAACAGGAAGGGGTGGCTTTGCTGTTCGGGCAGCGTCATCCGGATGTGGGTGCGGCCGATCTGCCATGCGTCCGTGCTGACGCTGCGGTAGGGATAGACGGCGACGTAGGTATCCGAGGCGAGCGGCGTGACCGCGCTGGTGCCGGTGAAGGTCGCCGTGGTGTTGTCGATCGATTCTGCGCTTTTGACCACGTAGAATTCGGGCGTGACGAACTGGATGGAGGGTTGCAGACCTTGTGCGACGCTGTCGGCGAGTTCCTGCACCCGCCGGTCGAAGGCGCCGGTCATGTAGAGGGCTACGGCGTCGTAAAGATCCCATTTAACGAGGCTCGAATTCCCCCCCCCCTCCGGCTTCTTCGTCGAGGTGCGTGCGGGATTCGGGTGCCGAAGCGTCGATCGTACCCAGGAGGGTCATCGCCGATCGCGGAGCGGTCGGCGGAAGTTGTGCCGAGGGTTCGTTGTCTTTCTGACAAGAGGCGAGGATCAATCCTGCCGCTGCCAATGCGAGGTAGGTTTTTCTCATGGTTTCGTGCGGTTGCGGGTTATCCCCAGATCTCTTTTTCGATGTCATACTCTTCATTGTCGCTCTCTCCGGCCCAGGAGCCTTCGAATCCCCGTTCCACGGCGACGTCCGTCGCCTCGATTCGTGGAAGCACATAGACGGCTTTCTCTTTTTCGTGTTTCATAGAATGTAATTTAAGGAGTGGATAATATAAAGGAGTGGTCGGGCGCAGAGTCCCGTTGTTCGGCAGGGTCGGCATGGCGGAGCGGTTGAGGGTTGTTCGTCGAACGGCAGGCGGATTCCGGCCGGTTCATTTACAAATTTACGGAAAAATTCGAGAATATTCCGATCGGTCGCTGAAAAGTCTGTATTTTTCGGAATACGGTTCGTTCCGACGCCCGTGGAACGGAACGGACGGCAGGTCAGAGCAATCCCGCTTCGTAGTAGCGGACGATCTGTTCGAGCAGGCGGTCGTCCCCTTCGGCGTCGTACTCCGATTTGAGGTCCTGCCCGAAGACGCGCGACAAGGTCTGCCAGAATCCGGCCACGAATCCGCCGCGGAATTCCCGCAGTACTTCGTAGGCGGTGTAGTCCGTCTCGCGGTCGATGAGTTTGAGCAGTACTTTGCCTTGCGTGCGGGTCATGTGTTTGACGACGGGCGTGTACTCCTCCTTGATTTGGCGATAGACGCCCCTGATGTAGGCTTTTTGCGCCTTTTTGGTCGGTAGGCGTTGCAGCTCGGCCTCCATTTCGGTCATGCGCGCCCTGGCGATCTTTGCGACGGGATAGACTTTTTTGACGGCCGCGACCAGTTTGCGGTAGCGGCGCAGGTCGGCTCCGCGGGCGAAGACCCACACCGGGCGAATGCGGACGTGGGGAATCGTATCGCCCGCGACGACCTGCCACTCCTGACAGGCGACGCCCGGAGGCTGTTGCGCTCCGATCCGGAGTGCCGGGAGTATCGCCGCCAGCAGAAAGAGAAGGTACTTTTTCATAGGCCCCGAAAAATTTCTACCTTTGCAAATGTAACGATTTTTTGGTTTAACGAAATAACGAAACGGAATAATGGAACTGAAAAAGGGATTGTCGTCCCAGAGCTCGGTGACGGTATCGGCCGGAAATACGGCCGCTGCGATGGGTTCGGGCGATCTGGATGTTTTCGCCACGCCGGCGATGGTGGCGTTGATGGAGAATGCCGCGATGAAGGCCGTCGCCGATGCGCTGCCGGAAGGCTCGACGACCGTGGGGGCCGAGATGAACGTGACGCACATCAAGCCTTCGGGGCTCGGCGCCGAGATCGTGGCGACGGCGGTGCTGACCGGAGTGGAAGGGCGCAAGCTGACCTTCAACGTCGGTGCCCGCGACGCCGAAGGAATGATCGGCGAGGGCATCCACATTCGTTATGCGGTCGATCGGCGTCGGTTCATGGAGAAGGTAGGGAAGTAGTGCGAAGCGTACCGCTTGGCCGGATGATTTCCGGCGCTTTTACTCTCAGCCGGCAGATCGGTCAGGTTCGATCGGAAATGAATAAATGCGGATAAACAAGAATTCGTTTATCCGCATTTTTGTTGAGCTATCGGGACTCGAACCCAAAATTTCAGAACCAAAATCTGACGTGTTACCATTACACCATAGCTCAATCCGTCGCTCGAAAGCTGTGCAAAGGTATAGTAAAGATTTCAATATTGCAAAATTTTTTTGTCCGACATCGCGTGTCGCCTGCGAATCGATTGCGCCGGCAGCCGTCGGGAGAATCCGTTCGAGAAGCAGGGGGCGTGTGGCGGGCTGTTTGGCCTGAGGTTTCATGCAGGCGGCCGCATCCCCGAAAGGTGCGGCCGTGCGGTTTCGTATGCGCCGGTTTATTCGGACAGTTTGTCCCGAATACGCTCGGCGGTACGGTCGACGGTCTCTTGTACGGCGTCGGTCGTCCGGCGCAGCCCCGCCTTGGCCGACCGTTTGATTCGTGCGGCCTTTTCGTTTCCGCAGCGGGTCGCCCGGTCGATTTTGTCCGACAGCAGATTCATCGTCTCTTTCGCCTCTTTGGCCATTCGGTCGATGCCGGCGTTGATCTTTTCCTTGTTCATTGCGAGGAGTGTTTTTTTGAGGAACGTGCCAGAAGCGATGCGATCCAGAGCAGGACGACGGCGCCGATGACCGATGCGATCAGGCTGCCCAGCGTCCCGACGGCGACCAGCCCCAGCAGCGACAGAATCCAGCCGCCCAGAATACCGCCGACGATGCCGACGATCAGATTGACGACGAGCCCCGAACCGTGTCCTTTGACCAGAAGATTGGCCAGCCAGCCGGCGACGAGCCCGATAAGCAGATACCAGAGAAAATACATAGTACGAAAATGATTGGTTTCGTAGACCGATTGCAAAAAACGTTCCGTTTCCAACCTCCGGTTTCTCGCCTCGGTATAGTCCGGACGAGTTCGGCTCTGCATTCGGCCTGACGGGAACATTCCGTTCTGCGGGGTATTCGCCTCATACCGACGGATATTTCCTTCGGCGGTGCGCAGAATGCCGGAGCGGAGATTTATCGTGCGGCGCGGCGGACGGAAGGCGGGTTTTCGGCGGCTACCGGCTGTTTTTCAACTGTGTCAGCGCCTTCGCCAATTGGTCGGGGCAGGAGGTGCCCCTGCCGCCGCAGTCGATGCCGCTCAGGCGGGCGATCGCTTCGTCCACCTCCATGCCGGCGATCAGTGCGGCGATGCCCTGTGAGTTGCCGTGGCAGCCGCCGATGAATTGCACGCGTTTGACACGATCGTTTTCAACGGTGACGTCGAGCAGCTTCGAGCAGGTTCCGCATGTCGTGTAGACGAGGTTTTTCTCCATGATTCGACTCTTTGCAGGGGCTTGTCGCCCGCAAAGATAGCGCTTTTCGCTGAAAATCGTCCGTCCGTTTTGCTATCGCTTGTAATAGGAGGCGTCCAGACCGAGCGTGAAGTCGTCGCGGCGGCGGAAAGCCAACAGGGCGAGTCCTGCGGTCAGCATGCCGTTGAGCAGGAAGGGCACGCGGTCGCCGTGCAGTGCGGTGAGACGGGTGAAGGTGTCGATGAGGAAGGGACAGAGCATGATGGCCAGGTAGTTGACCGCCATGACGAACGACAGTGCCAGCGTCGCCGCGCGTGGCGGAGCGATGATGGCGGTCTTGTCGTAGATGAGCGGCTGCATCAGTCCGTAGCCGAATCCCGCCAGCGACGCTCCGACGACCAGCATCCCGCGGTCCCGGAAAATCCCGAAGCAGAACAACCCTGCGCCGATCATGGCGATAGCGGCGACGTTCGTATAGCCTTTGAAGATCCCGATGATGCGGTCGAGAATCAGTCCCGGAGCCATGATTGCGAGGAAGAAGAGCGAAATCAGCACACCCGAAAAGGTTTTGGGCAGATGATATCCGTCGACCAGAAACGCGGCGTAGAAGGTGATCGTCAGTGCGGCGTAGGTGATGAAAAAGTAGAGCGCCATGAGTCGGACGAGCTTCGGGCGATCGATCGTTTTGTTGCGCATCTGGTCGCTGGCGGCCGGTTCGGGCGTCGAACGCTGCCGATGCAGGAACGGCGAGAGGACGAGCGAAACGGCCGGCAGCGTGTAGACCAGAAACGAGAGATGCCAGTCGATGTTGGCGAGATAGCCCGAAAGCGCCGTGGCGAGTACGAGCGTCAGATTGTTGATCGAGGAGCTGTATCCCAACTGCCGGACGCGGTACTCTCCGGTGAAGTAGGCGACGACGAGTCCTGTCGAAAGCGGGATGACCATACCGGCTCCGATGCCGAGGATGCAGCTGACGAGGATCAGCGCCGTGATGTTGCGGATGAACAGGCAGGCGATGCCGCTCAGCAGGAAGATCACGAGTCCGACGACCAGAATCCGCAGTTTGTCGCGGCCGACCGACAGTTTTCCCGACAGCAGCACGAACGGGATGATGAGCAGCGAAGGCAGCGAAGTGAGCATCTGGATTTCGAGGTCGCTCGCCGAAGGGAAAATCGTATTCAGGTCGCCCAGAATCGGTGAAACGGCCAGTCCGGGCAACGACGTTACGGCCGATACCGACCAGATCGCCAATAGCACCGGAAGCGAGATCGTGCCTTTGCCTGTGGATATTTTCATGGTGACGGGGTTTGGTTTTCTCGGGCGGTGTCGCAACCTTTATGCCAGCGTCTTCGGCTGACGGAGGCCGCGGTGTTTGCAGGCGGCGTCGGGTGCGGAAAATGGAAGAGAATCGGTGTTTTCGGCAGACAGGGGGCCGGGAGGCCGCCTCTTTCTGTCGGATTCGGCAGCACAATCGTATCGGTCGAGGCTTCGGCATCGTTTCGATGCGCATTCCGGCAGACGAAATTGCCGACTGCCGGATGACAGCCGTCCGGTACGGATATGTAAAAAGCAGCCCTTTCGGACTGCTTCGGATAAATGTTACGACTCGGTTACGAGCGGTTCGGCGTTTAATACTCTTCCTCGTTTAAGAAATTTATCGGCATTGATTATCAACACATTATGCAATATACAATGAATTTTGTACAAATAAACCGCACCGTTTGAAACGGTCTGAGGCGATGTGGAGGAAATGGAGG
>UROX01000067.1 GCA_900549685.1 uncultured Alistipes sp. | reverse complement strand
GATAGTCGGTTGGGCCGAGCAGGGGTTTATGATCGAAAAATCGGTATCGTCGTGGCTTGGGTGGATCGATGCATGATCCATTGTCCTGCTTTACAGATAGACCTTCCGGAAGATAGTTTCTTCGTTCGGGGCGTTGTTGCCAGCCAGCGTTTCGTGGTTCGGGAGAATTTCGAAGCGAAGCAGGGGGGACGATTCGGAGCGAAGTACCAGTTCCAATTCGGAGGTCTGGCTCCACCGACCCTCTATCCTGTTTTCGCCGTTGCTGTCGAAAACGGTCAGAAGAAAGGTCCTGTCGGGTTTCAGGTGGAGTATTTTGCGTCGTGAGTCCGTTTCGCATTCGTAGAGACCTACGAGCAGAAAGTGTTCCGATTCATCGAGGCCGAGACTCAGCAGACGGTCGATATGCAGCGAGTCTGGAGTATTCGCCCTGCTGTCTACGAGTCGTCCTTTACAGACCATGAAAATCGTTTGCGGAACCTCCGTGTCGAGTTTTTCGTAGCGGGCCACCGCTTCGGTGCGCATCGTGTTTTGGACAATAGGATGGATACGGCCGGTCGCACAGTCGCACAATCGGACCGTGTCGTCACAAACGGATAGTTGCCCGGCGAAATATTCCGCTCCGGATGGTTCGCAGACGCATCCGTAGAAGAAAAACAGCATGGCGGCGGCTAGGGGCCGAACGGGTAGACGAGACATGGGTAAACGGGTATTTTCGTGTCGGGAGTAGAGAGCAATAAAAGTGCCTCGAATCGTACGGACCTTTTTTCAAGGCGGACTTTCGGTGTCTTGTCGAGTCTATTTTGCCGGTTTCTGACGACTGAATGCCGTAATTGTAAGAAGTTCGAAGGATTGGCCGTATCGGAGGTATTTAGATGCTCTCCGGAATTCGGCACTGGCGGAAGCCGGTCCGAAGACGCAGACGATTCACACGATCTATGACAATCGGATCGTGTGAATCGCAGTCCGGGGTGCTCGGACGACTGAACCCTATCCGTATGGCTTTTCCTCAGCGACGGTATCCTTTGTGTTCTGACGGTTTTGTTTTCGAAGCCGGCGCGGTTTCCCTGTCGGGGCGGTCGGACCGACGGTAATCGGAATCAGGTTTCTTCGAAGTCGGATTTCGACGATAGTCGGGACGGCTTTCCGGACGGGTGTTTTTTTGCGGTTGCGAAGGACGTTCCGGTGCGACAGGCGTGTCTCTGCGCTGAGGACGGGCCGGTGTCGAGGGGCGCGAAGGGTTGCCCGGTCGGGGCGATGCTCCGGGGCGAGGTGTGCCGTGAATGTCCGGCCGGGGCCGAGCCGGAACGGCAGGGCGTTGCGGAGGGGCCGGAGCTGGATGGCGGGGCGGAGTCGGCCGGGAGGGCGGAACGGGCCGGGGAATGGCATGATGATGTGCGTGAGGTCGGAAATAGGACCATGCGTGCGAATAGACCGGAGGATGGGGCCGGTGCGGATTGCGACAAACGTAATAGTCGTTCCAGTAACGGTATTGGTGGCGGAACCGGTCCACGATCAGCCGGAATCCGGTCGAGCCGCGTCCGATGCCCAGAGCGATCGAAACGCTGATCCAGTTGCGGTCCCTGCTCCGATAGTAACGGTCCATGACGTGTTTCAGCCGGTAGCCGCTGCGGCGGGCCAGTTCCAGACCGAACAGCAGGTCGCTCGGTGCATATCCTCTGCGAAGATAGTAACGCAGATCCGCGCGCGGCACTCCGTACTCGCGTGCCATCTCGATGATGAAACGGTCGGTGTAGGAAGCCGCGTAATTGTCGATCATAAAGCCGAATCTGTAAAGGTCGTCGTGGACGTCCTCGAAATATTCGTCATAAAGACCGTCGTGAAAATCTTCGTACCGTTGAGCCGGTCCGGGCAGCCAGAGCCACAGTCCGACAAGGAGAATTGCCATGCGTTTCATATCGCTTCGGGTTTTGTTCGTGCGATTTCATGTTTCGGTGTCCCGTCGGATCGGACTCCGGACATTGCGATCTTCGGTGCCATGGCCGGCGATTGCAGACCGGGCGTGTTCCGACTCTCCTCTTCGGCCGGTCGGGAAGATCCGCATCGGTTCGCTCCGGGTACACGAAAGAATATCGTCGCGTTTCTTTAATTATAAAACGTTACCGCCGGTCGAAAAGTTACGCTTCCCGCGTGTTTTTCATTTCGACGTTCCGGGTGTCTTTTCGTCGGACAGAATGACGGAGAAGGGTAGGGGGGGAGCATGGCGAACATCGGGGAAAGCCGTTTCCTCCCGGTTTTGTCCGTCGGAATGATCGGAGCGGGGATTTCCGCTCCCTGCCGCTGCGCTTGCGATACAGGACTGCTCCGGTTCCGCTAAGAAAGACAGTATCCCGCCGTGCCGGTATCGGCATGACACTGCCGCGAGAATCTATCCGGACGGCTATCGCTGCTGTGGGAGGTGCATCATCAGGTTCTCGATCTGCTCGGCGACCTGTTCGGGGGCTGTTTTGAACACCAACCGGGCATGTGGCCCGACCGGATCGACTCTCCAGTGGTCGGTGCTGTCGGCCGGATCGACCGACAGACGACCCCGTTCCAGTTCGAAAAAGGGTTCGGCGCCTCGCACGGCCACGAGTACGGCCGATTGGTCCCAGCTGTTGCGACCGGCCGGGTCGTCCTGTGCCAGACTCATCGCGTAGGCTTCCTTC
Organism: uncultured Alistipes sp.; assembly: GCA_900549685.1. GTDB lineage: Bacteria > Bacteroidota > Bacteroidia > Bacteroidales > Rikenellaceae > Alistipes_A. Next base: position 9,710 of record UROX01000067.1, on the reverse strand, counting down.
ACCGGGTTGTCCGTAACGTCCATTGCGGCTGTCCTGCGTCCGGTGATGATTTTTTCGCCTATCTCGAAACCGCTCAGAATGATTTCCGTGGGCCAGTGCTCCATGACGTATGCGGCAGAGGGAGCGTCCATCATCACGTTGAACTCCAGACCGTCGGGAAAGTGCCCTGCCATCGAGACCAGTTTGCGGACTTTGGCCGCCGCCAGATCGTGACCCGACAGCGGGCTGTATTCGTCGGGAGCCGATTGGAGCAGGTCGCGAAGGTTCGTGAAGAAGCCCACCGTCACGACCGTCACGCTCGTGTCGGGGCTTGCGGCCAGGACACGGCGATAGACCTTCACGGCGTCTTCCGCTTCGGACGCGCTTTTTGTCCGGTGCGGAAAGCGTCCCGGCAGTTCTGCGGTCCAGCGCTCGCCCGCGTGCCATGTATCCTGACAGACAGCCTCGCCCTTCGGAGCGCCCAGCGGAATGTCGGGGCGGCCGAAATAGGTGTTTATGACGTCGATACAGGGGACGGTCGTTTCGAGACGGTTCGAAGAGACGGTAGCCAGAATCTCGACTTCGCCCGAATCGGCCAGCGCATGGAGCAGGGCCATCGCACCCACGTCGTCGTAGTCGGGTCCCATGTCGGTGTCGAAAATCAGAGAGACGGGACGCTGTTCCGGAGCGCAGGCAGCCAGCGTCGCGCCCAGCAGGAGGTAAAGGAGCTTTTTCATAAAACGGTATAGGGTTGAGTTCGTATTTCGAAATCCGTGAAGATAAAGGTAGTGAAAAATACGGTCCGGACAAGCGGCATCGGTCTGCCGTCGCTCGGGAATCGTGATTTTCCGTTCCTCCATCCCTTGCTCGCGGTTTCTGTCCGCCTTTTCGGGCCGCTTCCGACTCCCGCCGGGATGGAATTCGGGGACACTCCCGGGAATGCCGCATCGGCTTTTCGCCGGCATATGGAATATACGGTCGCGGAAACATGGGTTGCAAAAAGCAGAAACCCGCTCTCTTTTTTGGCCGTTTCGATAAGATGGGTTATCTTAGCATTCGAACATCCGTTTCGTGTGGAACGGAAACGATTTTAATCCGACACTGTACCATGAACTCCGAATCCAAACTTTCGCGCCGCGACTTTCTCAAAGTCTCCGCGCTGGGTGCCGCAGGCGCCGTGCTGATGCCGTCGGCTATGGCCGCAGCATCCAAATCCTCGAAAAAAGACGGTAAAAAGACGACCGAAGATACGATCCGTATCGGTTTCATCGGACTCGGTCAGCAGGCCATGCACCTGCTGGCGGGATTTCTCACGATAGACGGCGTGGAAGTCGTGGCCGGATGCGATGTCTACGACGTCAAACGCGCCCGGTTCGACAAACGCGTCAAACAGTATTATGCCGACCGCAACCGTAAGGTCAAGGTCGATCTCTACGAAGACTACCAGGACCTGCTGGCCCGAGAAGATATCGACGCCGTGGTGATCGCCACGCCCGACCACCAGCACGCCATCATCGCCATCGCGGCCTGCCGCGCGGGTAAGGACATTTACCTCGAAAAGCCCATGACCTATACCATCTACGAAGGTCAGCAGCTCTGCAAGGCGGTGCGCGAACACAACCGTATCCTGCAGGTCGGCAGCCAGCAGCGTTCCGACTCGGAATTCATCCATGCCGCCAACCTGTGCCGCGAGGGCAAGCTGGGCAAGATCGAACTCATCAAAGTGCACGTAGGCGGTTCGCCCACGCCCTATAAACTGCCCGCACAGGAAGTTCCTGCCGGACTGAACTGGGACAAGTGGCTCGGCCCGCTGCCCGACAGCATTCACTACAATTCGGACCTCGATCCCGTCATCACGATCGAACCCGAACAGAACGAACAGCTCTGGGGCGCATGGCGCTGGTATCAGGGTCTGGGCGGCGGCCTGATGACCGACTGGGGCGCCCACATGTTCGACATTGCGCAATGGGCGCTGGGTAAGGACGGCAACGGCGGTCCGGTCAAGATCATTCCGGCCGGATACAGCCATTACGATCACCTGACCTACCTGTACGACAACGGCACCCGCATGACCGAACAGGAATTCGACGGCGGCAAACAGGGATTGAAAATCTACGGCGAGAACGGATGGATTCAGGTATGCCGGGGCGAGTTCCTCGCTTCGGACCCGAAATTCATGCCGGCGGCCAAAGAGAAGAGCGATCTGCCCTACGAAACGCAGGTTCCTCATTACCAGACTTTCATCGATTCGATCCGTACCCGCATCGATCCGAATGTACCGGTCGAAACGGGACACACGTCGAATGTGGTCTGCATTCTGGGCAACATCGCCAACGAACTGGGACGTCCGGTGGTATGGAACCCTATCGTCCAGAAATTCATGGACGATCCCGAAGCCGACAAACGTCTTCACTACCAGTACCGCAAAGGTTACTCGCTGTAAGCTGCGGGGCGGTATTATACAACGAGAGGCGAACCGAATCGGTTCGCCTCTCGTTTTTGTTTATCGGGGAACGCCTTGTTGTTTTCAAACTTCTGAGAAACGAAATCGCGGCCCGACGATAGGCACTGCGAATCGCCGGACGCCTGCGTCCGGGACGCTTTGCGTCACATGCCCAGAATGAAGATCGCCGGACGCTTGTGGATGTCCGGTGCATGCCCTTTCCACTCGCGGACAGAGGCCGTCCGGATCAGTTGGTTCGGTTGGAGTATATCGGCCGCTATGCAGAGTTTCGTGTCGCCGCTGCACGTGTTCACGAAATCTTCGAACAGCTTGAGGTTACGGTACGGCGCCTCGATGAAAAGCTGCGATTGGCCCTCGGTGCGCGCACGTTTCTCGAAATGGCGGATCGCGCGTCCCCTCTCGGGCTGACGGACAGGCAGATAGCCGTTGAAAGCGAACGACTGTCCGTTGAGTCCCGAAGCCATTACGGCCAGCAGAATGGACGACGGACCTACCAGCGGAACCACCTCGATGCCGTGCCGGTGGGCCAATGCCACGACGTCGGCTCCCGGATCGGCCACGCCCGGCACGCCCGCTTCGGAAATCACGCCGGCGTCCGCACCCCCGAGCACCGGAGCGAGTAGCCCTTCCACCTCGGCGGGCGGAGTGTGTTCGTTGAGTTCCGCGAAACGGAGCGCGTCGATCGGGCGGCTTACGCCCGCCCGGCTTAGAAAACGACGGGCCGAGCGTGTGTTTTCGACGATGAAATATTCCAGCGTATCGATGATGCGGAGGTTGGCTTCCGGCAGGACGTCCCGTACCGGTGTGTCGCCGATCGGTACGGGCAGCATGTAGAGTTTTCCTTTTGCCATCATTCCTTGGTGTAAATCCGTTTGACCCGGGTCGATACGCTCGTCATGACCTCGTAGGGAATCGTGTCGAGTACGCGGGCCATCTCTTCGACGGAAGCTCCCTCGCCGAAGACGATCGCCTCGTCGCCTTCGCGGGCCTCGATGCCCGTAATGTCGATCATGCAGGTGTCCATGCAGATGTTGCCGACGATAGGCGCCTTATGGCCGTTCACTACGAAGCTCCACCGGCCGCGGCTGAGTCGGCGGTTGAGTCCGTCGGCATAGCCGATGGGGACGGTCGCCGTCCGTATGGGATGTCCGTCGGCTATGCCGTGTCGTCCGTAGCCTATCGTATCGCCCTGGGGAATATCCTTGATCTGGACGATACGGCTGCGCAGCGTGCTGACGGGCAGCAGACGTTCCGGATGGTCGAACCCTATGCCGTAAAGCCCCACGCCGAGCCGGACCATGTCGAACCGGGCTTCGGGGAACCGCTCGATGCCCGCGCTGTTTTCGATATGACGCAGAATGTGCGATTCGGGGAAAGCCGCTACGATCCGGTCGCTCCACGAACGGAACAGGGCGATCTGCCGACGCGTGAAATCGTCGTGCCGCGCCTCGTCGCTGCCGACCATGTGGGTGAAAATCGTCCGGACGTACAGTTCCGGCGTGTCTTTCAATGCGGCGATCAGGGCGTCGATGTCCTGTTCCACGAATCCGAGCCGGTGCATGCCCGTGTCCAGTTTGATGTGGACCGGACAGCGCCTCTCGCCGCTGCGCCTCACAGCTTCGGTAAAGGATCGCAGCGAGGAGAGACTGTAAATCTCGGGTTCGAGCCGGTAGTCGATCATCGTCTCGAAACTGTCCGAATCGGCATTGAGCACGACGATCGGCATCGTGATGCCCGCCTCGCGCAGCGTGACGCCCTCGTCGGCGAATGCCACGGCCAGAAAATCGACACCCTGTTCCTGCAACATGTGCGCTACCTCGAACGTTCCGCTGCCGTATCCCGAGGCCTTGACCATCGCCATCATCCGGACGCCGGAAGGCAGCAGGCTGCGGAAATAGTTCAGGTTATGGATCATACGGTCCAGGTTCACCTCCAGCACCGTCGTGTGTACTTTGTTCTCGAACAAGCGCCCTATGCATTCGAAATGGAATCGCCGGCTTCCCTTGAGCAGGATACACCGTCGCGAAAACCGCGAGCGTCCGGCTTTGCGGATAAACCGTTCGGTATCGGGGTAGAATTCTTTCGTGCCGCCGAACAGATCGGCATGCCGCGATATCTCCCCGCCGATCCCGACGAGTTCGTCCACTCCGTGGCTCCGGACAAGTTCGGCCACGCGGCCGTACAGTTCCGCAGGGGCCATTCCGCTTTGGTCGATGTCGGAGAGAATGAGCGTTTTGGGGCGGTCGCCCGCTACGGTCGAGAGGTATTCGAGCGCAATGGCAAGCGAGTTGATGTCCGAGTTGTAGCTGTCATTGACGATCCGGCAGCCGTTGATTCCGTCCTTGAGTTCGAGCCGCATGGCCACGCTCTGCAATCCGGAGAGCGGTGCGGCGGCCAGTCCCAGCGTTTCGAGCAGAGCCAGTGCTTCGGCCGCATTCTCGCGCGAGGCTGCGTCGGAGTAGGGTAGGGCCGAAAGGTCGTACGATGCGGGCGATACCGCAATGAGCCGTCGGTCGGCATAACGCGTCCGCACCGCCTCCCATAGCGGTCCGTCGCAGGTGTTGCAGACGATAGCGGGAGCGTGTTCGAACAGGTCGAGCTTCTCTTCGGTTTTGGCCGGGAGCGACGGAAAGTTTTCCTGATGCGCGTCGCCGACGTTGGTAATGACGCCCACGTCGGGGCGGATCATCCGTTCCAGACGTTGCATTTCGCCCGGGCGGGAGATGCCTGCTTCGATCAAGGCGATGCGGTCCTCGGGTTCGATCATCAGCAGCGACAGCGGTACGCCGATCTGCGAGTTATAGCTTTTCGGACTGCGGAACAGCTTGATCCCCGGCGGGCAGAGCTGGGCGATCCACTCCTTGAGTACGGTCTTGCCGTTGCTGCCCGTGATGCCGACGACCGTGCAGGGGAGGGTCTGCCGGTAATGTGCCGCCCAGCGCTGGAGTCCCTCCAGCGAATCGTCGCAGCGGACGAAACCCGCTTCGGGGTAATTTTCCTCGGGCAGCTCCCTATCGACCAGAAACGCTCTCACGCCCCGGTCGTACAGTTCTGCGATATAGTCGTGTCCGTCGCGCCGTTCGCCCTTCAGGGCGATGAACAGCGTTCCCGCCGGATCGTCCGTTCGGCGGCTGTCGATAGCCACGCGAAAAATTTGCCGATCCTGACCGGAGAATGTACCTCCGGCTGCTTCCGCGATATGTTTCAACGAATCGTTCATTGCGTTTTCGAATTAAACTCCCGCAAAGTAAGCTATTTTTCCCGAACCGGGGAGTCTGTCCGCCGCGAGTTCGCCGAAAAACATTTCGTACGCGTGACTGTCGTTCGCCCCGTACTGCTCCGTTCGCCCATCGCCGGCTTACGGCGTATTCTGTACACGGACGTTCGGAAAGCTTTTCCCGTTCCGGAAGCCGGGCGGCATATGCGGCTTCCGGTTGCGTCTTCGTAAGCGGAAAATGAGACCGAATAGGAAATATTCCAGTTCCGATTCGATTGCCGGGCGACATTCGGGCTTTCTTGTGTCGGCGAATGTTTTTCGTCGTCGGGTCCGTTCGCTCCTTGCTGTCGCCGGACGGATGGCTGAAAACGGATCGTGACACGGAGACCGTCGATTCGCATATGCGGTCCCGGGTGCGGATGACAAATGACCGGAATGGGAAAATGCAGCGTTTTTCTGGCCGCTAAAGTATTATGACCGCCCGCACCTGTGCCGGAACGAACCGTCCGGTCCGGGGCGGTCCGTCGTCGCCTGCGATTTCCGGCTGCGTTTTCTGACGGTTCCCATGCCGAAGGGGATTGCGGGCCGGAATACGTCGGCAACGACCGTCGGGACACGAATATCCGCGGAAGCCTCGGCGGGCCGGGGCAAAAAAGGCTGACGGTCGTTTCCGGATCAGACGTTGAGCCGCACGACGGTGATGCCGGCTCCGCCCCTTTCTTCGTGCTCGTCCTTGGCACTGGCGACCAGACCCGTGGCCCGGAGATACTGTCGGATTTCTTCCTTGAGCGCACCCGTGCCTTTGCCGTGCAGAATGCGCAACTCCGAGAACCCGAACATGACGGCCTCGTCGATGAAATCCTGCGTCGCTTCGAGCGCTTCGGTCACGCGCATGCCGCGCACGTCGATCTGCTGGCTGAATTGCAGACGCCGCTGCCCCGGATCGTAGTTCGTAGGCGCTGCGGCCGGACGTTCGTTGCGGGTGACTTTCTTGTATTCGGCGTTCGAAATGATTTCCAGCCGGTCGATGGCGATCGTCGTCAGAATCTGGCCGAATCCAACCGTCGCCCGTTTCTCGTCGAGGTTGATTACCTCGCCCACGGCATCCTGTCCCTTGATGCGGACCTTCGCTCCCGGTTCTGCGACGCGCGGCTTCTCGGCTACGGCGGGCGAAGCGGCCGTCGCGGACTCGCTTTTCTTCTTCTTGCGTTCGGCCCGCCGTTGTTCCCTCGCCCGGAGCTGTTCGATCTTGCGGTCGATGGCGGCATTGTCGGCGCTGTCCTCGGCGAGCGTCTGCTTGAATTCGTCCATCTTGCGCCGGACGATCAGCGTCCGCTGCTTGTCGGCCTGCGACTCGCGGATCTCGCGGATCGTGTTTTCGATCTGCCGGTTGGCTTCGTCCGTGATCTGCCGGGCCTCGGTGCGTGCCTCCTTGAGCAGACGGTTCCTTTCGGCCCGGATCGCCTCCAGCTCGGTCCGGTAACGTTCGGCCAGCTCGTCCACCCGTTTTTCCGTCTGGTGGATCTTGTCGCGTTTCTGCTCCCAGTAACGGCGGTCGCGGGCGATCTCTCTCAGCTGCCGTTCGATATTGACGTGGTCGCTGCCCGCTTTCTCGGACGCGCTGCGGATGATCTCCTCCGGAAGTCCGATCTTGCGGGCGATCTCGATGGCGAACGAACTGCCGGGCTTGCCCGTTTCGAGCCGGAACAGCGGCCGGATGTTCTGTACGTCGAATGTCATCGCTCCGTTGAGAATGCCGGCGGCGTTGCTGGCATAGTATTTCAGGTTGGAATAGTGGGTCGTTATGACGCCGAAGCAGTGTTTTTCCTCCAGCTTTTCGAGTACCGACTCGGCGATGGCTCCGCCGATGATCGGTTCGGTCCCCGTTCCGAACTCGTCGATGAGGATCAGCGAACGCGATCCGGCATGCCGCAGGATGTTTTTCATGTTGAGCAGGTGCGAGCTGTACGTGCTCAGGTCGTTGTCGATCGACTGTTCGTCGCCGATGTCGATGAAGATGTCTTCGAACAGCCCCATTTCGGAATTTTCGGAGGCCGAAACGAGAAAGCCTTTCTGGAGCATATACTGCAACAGCCCCACTGTCTTGAGACACACCGATTTGCCGCCTGCATTGGGACCCGATATGACCAGAATGTGCTTTTCTGTCGTGAGCGTCAGATCGAGCGGTACGATGGGCTTGCCCTCGCGGCGGAGCGTCTGGGCCAGCAGCGTATGCCGGGCCGAACGCAGCGATACGGAGCTGCCTTCCTCGACGATGGGCAGCGTACAGTCGTTGCCGAGCGCGAAACGGGCTTTGGCCCGGATGAAATCCATCGTCGTGAGAAAATCGCCCGACTCGCGGATGGCGGGCAGATCGGGCCGGATCGTGTCGGTGAAGCGGGTCAGAATGCGTACGATCTCGCGGCGCTGCTCGTATTCGAGTTCCTTGAGTTCGTTGTTGATCTCGACCACCTCGATCGGTTCGATATAAACCGTCTTGCCGGTGGCCGACTCGTCGTGGACGAAGCCTTTGATCTTTTTCTTATTCGCCGCCGCGACCGGAATGACGGCCCGGCCTTCGCGGATCGAGATCGACGCGTCGCCGTCCACCAGACCGGCTGCCTGGGCCTGTCCCATGATCTGCTGAATGCGTCGCGAGATCTGACTCTCTCTGTCGCGGATCGTGCGGCGGATCGAGAACAGTTCGGGCGAGGCGCTGTCTCGGATTTTTCCGAACTTGTCGAGAATCGTGTCGATGTGGTTGATGATTTCGGGAAAACCGTTCACATCGCGGCAGAGTGCCTTCAGGCGGGGATACTGTTCGTCCTTGTTACGGAAAAAGGCCACCAGCGCATAGACCATCGACAGTGCCTTGCGCAGCGCGGCGATTTCTCCGGTTTCGAGAAAAGCTCCCTCGATGCCCGCCTTTTTGAGAAAAGGCTCCGTATCGACGAAGCTGCCGTCCGGGAATCCGCTCTCCATCATCAGCGCCGTCCGCATCTCGAAGGTCTGTTCGAGCCGTTCCCGGACTGTCCGGTAGTCGGAGCTGAATTCGGCGGATTCCAGTTTCTCGGCCGCACCCTGCGTTACGCACAACGCCTTGATCTGGCTTCGGATACGGTCGAATCCTATTTTGCTTTCGAAATTTTCGGGATAAATCACTTTTCTGGAAATAATTTAACGGAACGCAATCGTATACATCGATGTATATCGACGGCTCTCCGGGCAGAGACTTCCGGGGATTAGGCTCCGACCCTCCGTTCCGATGCCGTCGATCCGAGCACACGGTCTGGAGGCACCGGACAACGGAGACCGCAAGTTACGGCTCCTGCGCCGGAACGGGAGTGTCAGTCCCGGTCGCGGCGACCGAAGACCGAAATATTGACGTAGCGGCTCGGGTGTTTGCGGAGGTCTTCCAGCAGGGCCGACAGATTGGCGCTGGAAGCCACCAGCGAGTCGTACAGTGCCTTGTCGGCGACCAGCATGCCGAGCGTGCCTTCGCCCGCGTCGATTTTGCCGAGAATGTCGCCGAGCGAGTTTACGGCCCGGTTCAGTTCGGCGACAGCCGTGGGAATCTGCGCTTTACTGAGTGAATCGGTGAAGTCGGCCGTATTGGAGACGATGCGTTCGATCTGTCCGGAACTTTTTTCGAGTGCATGCGACAGAGCGTTGAGATTGGCCATCGTTTCGCCGAGGTTCCCTTTCTGGTCGGAGAGTACGCCGCGCAGATCGCCGGTCATCGCCGCCATGTTGTCGAGCGTGGCATGGATGCTGGCGCTGTTTTCGCCGATCAGCGCATTGACGCTTTTGAGCGTCACGAGCACTTCGCCGATCAGTTCGTTGGCCCGCTGTTTGAGAAATTCGAACTCGCTGCCGGCCACTTCGAGGAAGTCCTTGTTGATCTCGGAAAACAGCGTATCGCCTTCCTGCAGGAATTCCGGCGAGACTCCCAGTTCGAGCTCCACCGCTTTGCCGCCCATGACCACGCCGTTCTGCTGGTTGAGATATTCCAGATACTGCTTTGCGGTATAATAGCGCGCGTCCTTGTCG
>UROX01000066.1 GCA_900549685.1 uncultured Alistipes sp. | reverse complement strand
GGGAGTTGGCAGCGGATTCACTTAAGTTTTGTGGAGCAACAAAGACGGTATTGAGTGACTCAACAGTACCGGAAATAGCCACGCTGGGCGAATTCGGACTCATCGACCGCATATGCGAACCCTTCGTCACCCGCAACCCGACCACCGTCAAAGGATGCGGAGACGACGCGGCCGTCATCGATGCGGGCGACCGCTACCTGCTGGTATCGACCGACCTGCTGCTGGAAGGCGTCGATTTCGACCTGACCTATTTCCCGCTGCAACACCTGGGCTACAAAAGCGTCGTCAGAGGCATATCGGACATTCTGGCCATGAACGGAACGCCGCGCCAGATACTGCTCTCGCTGGGCATATCGTCCCGTTTTTCGGTCGAAATGATCGACGCCTTTTACGAAGGCGTGCGGGCGGCCTGCGAACGTTTCGGCACCGACCTCGCGGGAGGCGACACGAACGCTTCGGTCAATGGACTGACAATAGGCGTCACGGCGACGGGCGACGTGGTCAAAGACCGGATCGCCTACCGCAGCGGAGCGCAGGCGACCGACCTGATCTGCCTGACGGGCGATCTGGGTGCGGCCTACATGGGGCTTCACCTGCTGGAACGCGAAAAACGGGCCTGCAACGGCCATCCCAACCCCAAACCGCAGTTCGAAGGACACGAATATATCCTGCAACGCCAGCTCCGGCCCGAGGCACGGACGGACATCGTCGAGGCACTGGCCGAAAACGGCATCGTGCCGACCTCGATGATCGACCTGTCGGACGGACTCGCATCGGACATCCTGCATCTGTGCAAGCGATCCGACAAGGGGGTCCGCATCTACCTGAACCGCCTGCCCATCGCCAAAGAAACCTACGCGATGGCCGAGGAGCTGAACAGCGATCCGGTCGTAGCGGCGCTCAACGGCGGCGACGATCACGAACTGCTGTTCACGGTGCCGCTGTCGAAACAGGACGAGATTTTCGGCATGGGCATCGACGTGATCGGCCACATCACCGAAGCCGGCACGGGCGCCATGCTCGTCACGCCCGACGGACAGGAGATCGCCATCCGGGCGCAGGGATGGAAGTAGCGAAAAAAGAAAGGTCCGTTTTCCGAAGAACAGTTTCGGCAGACCGCTCCATTATTTCACGACGCAGTAAACAGAGCCACACCGAAATCCGATCAGGATTGCAGATCGGCATACGACAGTTATGAAAACGGACTTCTCATCGACAAGGCCACGCCCATCGTTTTTCCGAGACGGCGTGGCCTATATAATAATAAAGAATAACCCTTGTTATTCGGTCTCTATACGATACGCATCGTTCACCACCACATTGCCGAACATCGTATTTTCCGAAACCGTCACCTTTTCGCCCTTTATACACAAACAAAACAGGCAAGGCCAGCACACGGGAATCCCCACACCGAGTCCCACCCCCAACGCTGTACCTTTGCGGGACCGACCTTCCTGAACATATCCGCCCTGCAGGCGGACGATTTGCCCATCGACGGCAACGGTCGTCATACATTTCAATTTCACGGAGGCAGGCTTGCCGACACCCCTGGCCTTTTGAATCTGAGCATCCAGAACGACCGGAGTTCCCCGGCGGATAAGCACATGCGTACCGCTATCGTCTTTTATATCGGCATCGACGACCGCCATAGGTTCCTGAGGCATTTTACTGTTGCTATACACATCCGTCGTAAGACGCACGGGAACGCTTTTCCCATTCGGCAATACGGATTTTGTCTGAGCCGTCGCCATACCGGCGGAGACCACGGCAAAAAGAATCAAAAACAAATTTTTCATCGTTTACTTCATTTTTCGTTTCGTGCAATATTGCCTCTTCCGTCACGAATTTCCGGCAGGACCGAACAGGCATCGTTCTGCCGTTTTCCTCCGAATCGAATCCTATGACAGCCGAATATTTCGTTGGCAAATGTCCTCAATCTTCCGTTATTCCGGGGCGGAAACAGTCGTTTATCTTCGGCGGCAGAGGAATGGCCGAAGCGAGGGAAGCTGCTTCGATACCGTCGGAAAGAAGCGTAGGTCCGGACAAAGACGGTTGTCCGTCCGACAGGCGGAAGGGAAAGCAGCGACCGAAACGAGAAAATACGGCAGGAACCGCACGACCGTCCCGAACACACGGCCTGCGGCGTACCCTCACCGGTCGGAATCGCGGCACCGCAACCCGGAACGCGATACTTCGAGGTATGCGACCGCACTCAGGCAACCGCCACGCACGAAAACGAAACGTCTCCGGACCGTAAGACGGCCCGGAGACGCATGTAAAAACGAATCCGAAAATTCCGGAGAGAGATTACGCCTGAAGATTCTCGAGTTTGTTGAGCATCTTGACGGTCGCCTTGATGGCGGCTTCGGTCTGGTCGGCGTCCAGCCCACGCGTCTTGAACGTCTCTCCCCGGTATTCCCACGTGATGTAGGTCTGGACAAAGGCGTCCGTCCGTCCGCCGGGCGGGATCGACACGGTATAATTGACCAGCATCGGGAAATCGCGCCGCAGCGTCTCCTTATAAATTTTACGCAGGGCACGCATGAAAGCGTCGTACTGGCCGTCGCCCGTGGATGTCTCCTCGTAATCGTTGTCCTTGATCCGTATCTTGACCGTAGCCAGCGGCTTGAGTCCGTAGGAGAGCGACAGGTTGTAATTGAGCACATGCACACAGGCCTCGTGGACATCCTGTTTGAGGACATCGGCGATGATATAGGGCAGGTCCTCGGACGTGACGGCCTGTTTCTTGTCGCCCAGTTCGATGATGCGCTCGGTGACTTTGCCCATCGCCTCCTCGTCGAGGTCGATGCCCAGCGCTTCGAGGTTCTTGCGGATATTGGCCTTGCCGGAGGTTTTGCCCAACGCATATTCGCGCACACGGCCGAAACGTTCCGGGAGCAGGTCGTTGTAGTAGAGGTTGTTCTTGTTGTCGCCGTCGGCATGGATACCGGCGCACTGCGTGAAGACGTTTTCGCCGACGACAGGTTCGTTGGCCGGAATATGCACGCCGGTATAGGTCTCGACCATCCGGCTCACATGGTTGATGTTCTTCTCGACGATGCCGTTGGCGACCCTCAGGTGGTCGTTCAGCACGGCCGCCACGCTCGAAAGCGGTGCATTGCCGGCCCGCTCGCCCAGCCCGTTCACCGTCGTATGGATGCCCTGCACCCCGGCCTTGACGGCCGCCACGACATTGGCCACGGCCAGATCGTAGTCGTTATGGGCATGGAAATCGAAACGCAACTCAGGATAGCGTTCCGTCATGTCGCGGCAGAATGCGTAGCAATCGTCCGGATTGAGTACGCCCAGCGTATCGGGAATCATGAAGCGCCCGATTTTCTCGTTCCGCAAGGCGTCGATCATTTCGTAGACGTATTCCCGCGAAAAGCGCATTCCGTTGGACCAGTCCTCCAGGTAGAGATTGACGGCGATGCCCATATCCGTGGCGCGGGCGATGGCGGCCCGGATGTCGTCGGCATGCTGCTGCGGCGTTTTGCGCAACTGGTACTCAAGGTGGCGGAGCGACCCCTTGGTCAGCAGATTCACGACACGGCACCCGGCATCGGCGATCCACTGGAGCGAGACGCCCCCGTCCACGAAGCCCAGAACCTCGATACGGTCCAGATAACCGCGCTCCGCAGCCCATGCGGCGATGCGCCGGGCCGACTCGAACTCGCCTTCAGAGACGCGGGCCGAAGCGATCTCGATGCGGTCCACGTGCAACTCATCGAGCAACAGCCGGGCGATGCTCAGCTTCTCGCGCACGGCGAACGATACGCCGGAGGTCTGCTCGCCGTCGCGGAGCGTGGTGTCGAGGATTTCAATGCGCTCGTGCATACCGTTTCCGTATTCAGGCATGGACGGCTTCGTAACGGGCAATCTCGTCGCCGATGCTCAGCAGGTAATCGACATCGTCGAAACCGTTGAGCAGACATTCCTTTTTATAGCCGTCGATGGCGAACGACGTCTGTTCGCCGGTCGAGAGAATCGTGAAAGTCTGTGCCGGCAGATCGACCTCGAAACGGGCCGCGGGATCGGCCGCGATGGCCGCAAAGATCTTCCGCTCGAAGTCTTCGCTGACCTGAATAGGAAGCAAACCGTTGTTGAGCGCGTTGTTCTTGAAAATGTCGGCGAAGAAGCTCGACACCACCACGCGGAAACCGTAGTCGAAAATGGCCCACGCCGCATGTTCGCGCGAGGAACCGCAGCCGAAGTTCTTGGCCGCTACGAGAATCTCGCCTCCGTAGCGGGCGTCGTTGAGCGGGAAACCGACGATGCGCTCGCCGTTTTCGTCATAGCGCCAATCGCGGAACAGATTTTCGCCGAATCCCTTGCGTTCCACTGCCTTGAGGAAGCGGGCGGGGATGATCTGGTCGGTATCTATGTTCTCGATGTTCAACGGACAAGCCGTCGTGGTCAATCGGGTAAATTTCGGAATAGACATGGCATATTTCGCATTAAATTCGACGATAGGATTAGAGTCCGAACACTTCGCGCGGATCGGAAACGCATCCCGTGACCGCAGCGGCGGCGGCGACCAGCGGGCCGGCCAGCATGGTACGGGCACCCGGTCCCTGGCGTCCCTCGAAGTTGCGGTTCGACGTGGAGACGCTGTACATGCCCGCAGGAATCTTGTCGGCGTTCATGGCCAGACAGGCCGAACATCCGGGCTGGCGAAGTTCGAAACCGGCCTCGGCGAGAATCTTGTCGAGACCCTCGGCACGGGCCTGCGCCTCGACCCCTTTGGAGCCGGGAACGAGCCATGCCGTCACATGGGGAGCCTTCTTGCGTCCCTGCACGGCATGGGCGAACTGACGGAAATCTTCGATACGGCCGTTGGTACAGCTACCCAAAAAGACATAATCGACCCGCTTGCCGATCATTTTCTCCCCGCTATGGAAATCCATATATTCGAGCGCTTTGGCGAAGCTCACCTTATCGCAGCCGCTCAGTCCCTCGTCGGAGGGGATGACGTCCGTAATGCCCATACCCATACCGGGATTGGTTCCGTAGGTAATCATCGGCTCGATGTCGGCCGCGTCGAATTCGTATTCGGTATCGAAACGGGCGTCGGCATCGGAATAGAGTTCTTTCCAACGCGCCACGGCCCGGTCGAAATCGGCGCCCTTCGGGGCACGGGGACGTTCTTTCACGTAGTCGAAAGTCGTCTGGTCGGGCGCGATGATCCCGCCGCGGGCGCCGCATTCGATACTCATGTTGCAGACGGTCATACGTTCCTCCATCGACAGGGCGCGAATGGCTTCGCCGGCGAACTCGATGAAATGGCCCGTTCCACCCGAAGCGGAAATCCGGGAGATGATATACAGCACGATATCCTTGGCTGTGACGCCCGGACCGCGCCGGCCGTTCACGGTGATACGCATCGTCTTGGGCTTGGGCTGCAGAATGCACTGCGAAGCGAAGACCATTTCGACCTCCGAGGTGCCGATACCGAAGGCCACGGCTCCGAAAGCGCCGTGCGTCGAGGTGTGGCTGTCGCCGCAGACGATCGTCATGCCGGGCTGCGTGATGCCCTGCTCGGGTCCCACGATGTGCACCACGCCGTGCTCGGGGCTGCCCAGTTTGAAATATTCCACGCCGTTCTCCTCGCAGTTGCGGGCGAAGGCTTCGAGCTGGTTGCGGCTCTGCTCCTCGGCCACCGGCTTGTCCTGGTCCTGCGTAGGCACGTTATGATCGGGCGTGCCGGTCGTGTTCTGCGGCCGGGCCACCTTGATGCCCCGGTTGCGGAGTCCGAGAAAAGCCACGGGCGAAGTCACCTCGTGGATATAATGGCGGTCGATATATAAAACGCTGCGGCCTCCGTCCAACTGACGGACCACGTGCGCGTCCCAAACTTTGTCGAAAAGCGTTTTTCCCATTGTATTCGTCATTGATTTAAGTTTCCTATTCCTTTTTTTCCGTGGCATTGACCAGATTCAGCGCATCGACGAAAGCCCCCACAGCCGCCTTCACCACGTCGGTGTCGGCCGAGAAACCGTGTACGAGCAACGATCCGCACTTGACCTGCACGTGGACACGTCCCACATCGTCGCTGCCCTTGTTCATCGCCTGGATCAGAAACTCGGTGATGAGCACCTGCTCGTTGATGAGCGTCTTGATGGCCTTGACCGCCGCATCGACCGGACCGTTGCCGGTGTGCGTGACCGTACGACGGCTCTCGCCGATCCGCAGAATGACCGTAGCGGTGGGAATGAGCGTACCGGTCAAGATCTGGAGGTATTCGAGCCGGATGCGTTTGGTCGCACGTACGCCCGTCGCATCGCCCACCAGATAGAGCAGATCGTCGTCGCGGATATCCTTCTTCTTGTCGGCCAGATCGAGGAACCTGGCATACACGTCGTCCAGCTCGCTCTGCTCGAGTTTGTATCCGAGCAATTCGAGCCGGTGGCTCAGGGCGGCACGGCCGCTGCGGGCCGTCAGCGCGATGACCGACTCGTCGAGACCGACGTCCACCGGGTCGATGATCTCGTAGCTCTCGCGGTTCTTCAGCACGCCGTCCTGATGGATGCCCGAAGAATGGGCGAAGGCATTGCGTCCCACGATGGCCTTGTTGGCCTGTACCGGCATGTTCATCATGCTGGCCACCATACGGCTCGTCGCGGTGAGCTGCTTGCTATCGACCGAAGTGTCGATGCCCAGATGTTTATGACAACGCAAGGCCATGACGACCTCTTCGAGCGCCGTATTGCCGGCCCGCTCGCCGATGCCGTTGATCGTCACCTCGACCTGACGGGCGCCGTTGATGACGCCTTCGAGCGTATTGGCCGTCGCCATACCCAGATCGTTGTGACAGTGGGTCGAGATGATCGCCTTGTGGATATTGTCCACATGTTCCATCAGGTATTTGATCTTGCGTCCGTACTCCAGCGGCAAACAGTAGCCCGTCGTATCGGGAATATTGACGACCGTGGCTCCGGCAGCGATGACGGCCTGCACCACGCGGGCCAGATACTCGTTGTCGGCGCGTCCGGCGTCCTCGGCGTAGAATTCGACGTCTTCCACATACTTGCGGGCGTACTTCACAGCCGCCACGGCCCGTTCGACGATCTCGTCCGGATTGGAATTGAGCTTATAGTAGATATGGGAATGCGACACGCCGATTCCGGTATGGATCCGCTTGCGCTTGGCCAGCGAAAGCGCGTCGGCCGCCGCGTCGATGTCCTTGGGCACGGCGCGGGTCAGCGCACAGATGACGGGCAGCGAAACCGCCTTGGAAATCTCGCGGACGGAATTGAAATCGCCCGGACTCGATACGGGGAATCCGGCCTCGATCACATCCACGCCCAGCGATTCGAGCGCCCGGGCCACCTCTATCTTTTCAATCGTATTGAGCTGACAGCCGGGGACTTGTTCTCCGTCGCGCAGCGTCGTGTCGAAAATAAACAATTTCTCACTCATGGCATCCAATCGATGTTAGCTTCACACACAACTATATGTGTTGCAAAAATATAGGAATTGTTAAATTTTACATCGAATTGCAAATATATAAATACGATGTCTAAATTCAAAATTATCCGACTACAAAGACTTAAAAGACTGACAAACAAACGATAAAATCGTCCGAACATATCCGTTTCCCGTACCGTTTCGGAAAAGAAACGAACGACCAACGCCGCCTTACGAAACCGACGAACGAAACCGGCCCGTCGTTTTCTTTGGCCCCACCGTCTCTCCGCAATAAACACCCTCGGCGATATACCTACATATTTTATGCGCCCCCGAACGGTTGTCGAACAAGCCTTCTCCGACGGAAACACAGAACCGAGATACGATGTTCCACCGAAGCGACTGCATTCGGTTCCCGGAAGCGTCCGCCGATAAAATCTTTCAGAAAACCCATTCGTACCGCGCAAACAAGCCTATCGCACCGAAACCGACATACCCATACTACGATCCCGCCCGTGCGATCTCTGCCGCATGTCGGTCCAGTTCCGCGACACGCGAACGGCACGGGGACCGTCAGTTCGCATCGAGCAACAGACGGGCCTGTTCGAGCGCCGCGTCGGTGACATTCGAGCCACTGAGCATCTTGGCGATCTCCTCGATACGCTGCTGCGGAGTCAGTTGGCGGAGCCGCGTCGCGGTTCCCTCGTCGGTATCCTCCTTATAGACGAAGAAATGCACCTCGCCTTTGGAAGCAACCTGCGGCAGATGGGTGATGTTGATGATCTGAAGCACGGAAGACAGTTCCGCGATGATACGCCCCATACGGTCGGCGATAAGTCCCGACACACCGGTATCTATCTCGTCGAAAACGATCGTCGGGAGCTGGCTGTGACGGGCGACCAGCGCCTTGAGACAAAGCATCAGGCGGGACATCTCGCCGCCCGAAGCCACTTTTTCCACAGGCTGGAGCGCCATATTGCGGTTGGCCGAGAACAGAAAACGGACCGCATCGGCCCCGTCGGCCGAAAACCGTCCGGCCGGAGCGATCTCCACATCGAGCCGGGCGGAAGCCATGCCCAGATCGGAAAGCATCGTCTCGACCCGTTCCCGGATCGCCGGAGCCGCTTCCCTGCGCCCCCGGGTCAGTTCGGCCGCCAGTTTCTCCGTCCGGGAACGCAACCGGGCCAACCGCTGCTCGCACGCTTCGATCTCGCGTGCATACTCCTCGATTCCATTCAGGCGGGACTCGTATCCGGCTTGCAGGGCCAGCAATTCGGTGACCGACGAAACCTTGTGCTTCTGTTGCAAGGTATAGAGCAGATCGAGCCGTCGCTCCACTTTGTCCAGCCGTTCGGGATCGGCATCCACCCGTTCACTCTCGGAGGCGATCTCCGAAGCCATATCCTTGAGGTCGAGCACGGCGGCATGCAGACGCGTATAGAATTCGCCTGCGGCGGGATAGACGGGCTGTATGCGACCCAAAGAGAGTTCCAAAGACTTGAGACGGACGAGCAGACTGTTTTCCGCCCCGTCGAACTCTTCGGAGGCAAAAAGCAGCGTATCGCGTATCTCGGAGGCATGGGACAGTTCGGAGCGCAACGCCTCGAGTTCGGCCTGTTCGTCCTCGACGAGTTTCGCCTCGCGCAGTTCGTTCAGCTGAAACGCGACGTATTCGCGGTCCCGCTCGCTCTCGGATGCCGACTGCCGCAAGCGGGCAAGCTCGCGTTCGGTCGCCGTCATCTCGCCGAAAACCTCGCCGTAGCGCTGCAACAGATCGGCATGTCCGGCCACGGCATCAACGATTCCGGTCTGGAAACGGCCGTCGCCGAGCAAAAGCGTCTGGTGCTGGGAATGAATGTCGATCAGCTGCAAACCGATCTCGCGCAACGTCGAGAGCTGGACGGGCAGATCATTGACATACGCCCGGCTCTTACCGCTCGGCGAAATGACCCGACGGATCGAAGTACGGTCCGCAAAATCGATATCCGCCTGCTCAAACAATCCTTCGAGTCCGTATCCCCGCACATCGAATTCGGCTTCGATCACGCAGTTCCGACCGCCGTCGCGAATGGCGGCAGCATCGGTCCGGCCGCCAAGCACCAGGCCCAGCGCACCGAGCAGAATCGACTTGCCGGCTCCCGTCTCGCCGGTGATAATGTTCAGTCCGGAAGAAAATTCGATGTCCAGACGATCGATCAGCGCATAGTTTTCAACCGACAGACGGCACAACATACATCCAAAACTTTAACACGATTCATATATTTTTATACGACGCAGGACAAAGGACTCCCCGAACCGCTCTCCCCTGCCGACGGAAACTCCGCAGCCAGTGCCCGCCTCCCACGGTCTCCGACCGCGGAAGGACCGTCGGATCGGCCGTTCGCAGAAACGGCATACCGGAACAAAATGCCACCGGACTCAACGGTCCGTTTCCGTTCCTGCCAGTCCGAAACCGTTTCAGGCTCTCTCCGTCCGGCAGGCCTCGATCTCATCGACGATGTCGCAGGCCACTTCGGCCTTGCTCTTGAGTCCGAAAGCCCGTTCGGTACCGTTGCGCCGGAGAATCGTGATCTTATTGGTATCGACGCCGAAACCGGCTCCTTCGTCGCCCAGAGAATTGAGCACGATGAAATCCATGTTCTTGCGTTCGAGCTTCGAGAGGGCGTTTTCCCGCTCGCGGTCGGTCTCCAACGCGAAACCGACCAGCAGCCGGTCGCCCTTCACGGCCCCCAGCGCAGCCGCGATATCCTGTGTGGGACGCATTTCCAGCGTCCACGTATCCGTATCTTTCTTGATCTTCCGGTCTGCCACCTCCGCCGGCGTATAATCGGCCACGGCCGCACACATGACAGCCGCATCGCACCGTTCGAAAGCCGCCGAAGCGGTCCGGAACATCTCGTCGGCCGTCGTCACTTCGACCGTCGTCACGCCGTCGGGCGGACAAAGGGCCGTACGCCCGGTCACGAGAATCACCTCGGCCCCGCGATCGCGCAACTCTGCCGCGATGGCGTATCCCATCTTGCCGGAAGAATGGTTGGATATGTAGCGGACAGGGTCGATCGGCTCGATCGTCGGACCGGCCGTCACCAGCACCTTATATCCGGCGAGGCTCTGCTTCTTGGCGAAAAAGGCCGACAGTGCGGCCGCTATATCCTCCGGTTCGGCCATCCTCCCCTTGCCGGACAGGCCGCTGGCCAGCTCGCCCTCGCCCGGCTCAACGATGTGCACACCGTAACTCTTCAGGCTGTCGAGGTTGTACTGCGTCGTGGGATGCCCGTACATGTCGAGGTCCATCGCCGGAGCAACGAAAACGGGACAGCGTGCCGACAGATAGGTCGTCAGCAACAGGTTATCGGCCACCCCGGTAGCCATTTTGGCGATGGTGTTGGCCGTGGCGGGAGCGATCAGATAGGCGTCCGCCCACTCGCCCAAAGCGACATGGCTGTTCCAGCGTCCGTCCTCGGGATCGAAGAAATCGACCAGAATGGGATGGCGGCTGAGTGTGGCCAGCGTCAGCGGCGAAATGAACTCCTTGGCCAGCGGCGTCATCAGCACACTCACCTCGGCTCCCTGGCGGACGAGCGTTCTGACGAGTATCGCAGCCTTGTAGGCTGCGATACTCCCCGTCACACCGACG
This sequence comes from uncultured Alistipes sp., assembly GCA_900549685.1. Taxonomy (GTDB): domain Bacteria; phylum Bacteroidota; class Bacteroidia; order Bacteroidales; family Rikenellaceae; genus Alistipes_A. Next base: position 1,390 of record UROX01000066.1, on the reverse strand, counting down.
ATTATTTTTTTACCTCCGAGCATAACTTGTCATGCGCGAGGTTATTCGGCCGAGGCGGCCGGAGCGTCTTCCCTGCTGTCGCGGAAGTAGACCTTACCTTCCAGAAACTCTTCGGTGGCCACGATGGCGGGCTTGGGAAGCCGTTCGTAATATTTTGATATTTCGATCTGTTCGCGGTTTTCGAACGTTTCCTCCAACGAGTCGTTCACGCTCGAGAAATCGGCGAGCTTGCGGTTCAATTCCTGCTTGATCTCGCTGGCGATCTGGTTGGCGCGGCGGGAGATCACGACGACGGACTCGTAAATGTTTCCCGTGGGCGCATCGAGTTCGGTCAGCGTACGGGTCACCGTGTTGGTCGGAATGTTACTTTTTTTGATTTCCATCTTGTGTTTCGGAATTATCTGTTTGATTTGAATTCTCTGAATCGCCGAGCGGATGGCGGGCATTGTACTTTTCGAGGTAGTCCTTGGCCTCCTCGAGCATTTTGCCCGCCTCTTTGGCGAACTGGCTCTCGGGATACTCCTCCATGAAATTGTAATAGGCGTCCTGCGTATCGAGATAGCGCTGGCGCTGCAACTGTTCGACGCTGTTGCGGGCATACTGGTAGTGGGCCTTGAGCACCAGAAAAGCCAGTTCCTCGCGATGGTTGCTCTCCGGAAACTCTTCGATGGCATTCTGCAACGCCGTCACGGCGGAATTGTAGTAGCCGATGTCATAATAGAGTTTGGCGTTGAGGTAGGATTTGTCCCAGAGTTTCTGCCGCAACTCGATCATCCGATTGAGCAGCGTGTCCTTCTTGATGCTGTTGGGGTAACGGTCGAGATACTCGCCGATGGCTCTGAGCGCCTGATGCGTGGCCGTCTGGTCCCGTTCGGGTCCGGGCGAAAGCAGATAGAACCCGTTGGCATACATATACTCCACGTCTTCGAGGAAAGGACTCCGCCCGAAACGCTGCCGGAAACCGTCGAACAGCTCGCAGCTCGACTGCAGGTCGCCCATCTTGTAGAGCGTGGCCCCGGTGTAATAAGCCATCGTATCGGCCCGGGCCGACTGGGAATAGATGTGAGCGATGTCCTGGAACAGAGCCAGCGCCTTGCTGTATTTACCGGCCCGATAATATTCGATCGCCGTGCGGTATTTCAGTTCGCTGTCCTTGCTTTTGAGCACTTTGTTGTAGGTGCTGCACGAGGTGACGGACAGGACGGCCGCTGCGATAAAAATTTTACGAAAATCGACTCTCATCTTATATCCTTAGGTTTTAAGCCCTTTCGTCGGCACGCCCCCGGGTTCGAACGGAGACGGACCGAATCTCGGCAAAGTTATGCAAATTTAACGAGTCGAGAAAAAATATATTGCTTTTTTTATGCGATAAAACGCCCCGAAGCCGGAC
>UROX01000065.1 GCA_900549685.1 uncultured Alistipes sp. | reverse complement strand
AAAAAAATCCGTAACTTGCCTATCGCGAAAGCACGATTATATATTTATATATCCCAACGAAAAAAGAATAATATGCCCTCTCCGGGGCGTGCTCCGTCTCTTTTGCCGGGTGCCAGGACGAAAAGGATCCGGTCTGAAACGGCAGCGTGCCGTGGAAAGTGCGCCTCTGCGGAAGCGGCAATCCCTGAATCGTCGGTATATCGAAATATATAGTCTCCGGAAAAAGATAATCGTCCGGATGAATACCGAAACAAAATTACCGATGATGAAAAAACTTGTATGTCTTTTTGCAGCCATGTCGCTGCTCTGCGGAGTCTCTGCGGCCAAAAACCGGGTGGTCGAACATCCCCGGGCGATTTTTTACAGCGTAGTGCAGCCATTACGGGTCGAGACGACGTCGGAATATACGGTGCTGGATGTGCGCGTGCGTTATGTGCCCGGCTGGTGGGTGAAGTTGTCTTCGCAGAGCGAGCTTCGGGAGTGCGGGGGCGGCAGGTCGTTCCGTCTGCTCCGTGCCGAAGGTTATCCGCTCGATTCGGCCTATCATCTTCCTCAGGTTACGGGCGAGATCGATGCGAGGCTTTTTTTCGAACCGGTGCCCGAGGATGTGGCGAAGGTCGATTATCTGCATTCCGGTGCGGATGCGGGCTGGGTGCAGGGCCAGATATGGGGACTTGCGTTGCAGGACGAATGGCCGCTTCCGTATTTCGCGCGGGGCAACTGGCTGACGACCGACGGAAAAAATCGTTGGGTGTGGGGGTTCCATGACGATCTTGCGATATACGACAACCGTTTCTGGCGCTACCTCAAGGTCGAGCCTTCGGGGAAAAAAGCGTTCCGGATGACACTCGAGAGCGACGGAGACGAACTCTCCCTGACTGTCCGGACCTCGGGCGACGGCGGGATAAAGGTGGAGACGGAAGGTGCCGGCTCGGGTGTTTACCGCCGCGGATTTATGGAGACTCCCGGCACATGTCGGTGGACGTATGATCCGGAGCGTTACAGGGACAAACTCTACGAGCCGGGCAAAGCCGTGCTGAAAGGCTATCTGAAAGGGTACGATCCCCGTCTGGGATTTCGGACGATGAGGTTCCGGACAAGAGATTTTACAGACCCGGGGAAAGATGCTTCTCATTTGATCGAGATCGACGAAAACGGATGTTTCGAGGCGAGCGTCGAATTGGACGTTCCCCAGAAGTCGTATCTAAGTTCGAAGATTTTCAGCGATTACGTGCTGTTGATTCCGGGCGATACGCTGCTATGTTATTACGATCTGGGCGAGAAGATGAATCCCCGGGAGCAGGCGGTTCCTTCGGACCGGACCCGTTTTATGGGCGGTAAGGGAGCCGAATACGAACATGCCCGTATGTTCGCATTCCGGTCGCTGCCGGGCCGTTCGGAACCGGGAATCGACGACATCGGGCAGTACGTCCGTCAATGCGTGGAAGAAAAACAGGGCGACAGGCTGAAGGAAATCGTCTTCGACCGGATCGGCCGCTGCCGCGATTCGCTCGCCCGTTTCTTCGACCGGTATACGGCCCTATCGGATTATACGCGCGATTTGCTCGTCACGGAAGCGCTGTATAACAATTACATGTTGTTGATGGATTTTCAAAGGGATTGGTATCTGTCGCAATATACCAGCCCGACGTTCTTTGATGAGAATGGAGTGCGGAGAAGAAAGTGGCAGCCGCTGAAGCTGGAGTTTCTCGATTTCATGACGCCCGAGTGGTTCGATAATCCGCTCAGTATTACCAGTTCGGATTTCAGTTCTTTTGTCGGCTGTTTCGGGTGTTCGGATTATTTGTCCGGATGGGTTACTTTACAAAGTTTTTGTGCCAGATCGGTCCAGGAACTTTTTACGGAATATGTCCGGCGGCGGGAACAGCTGCCTCCGGCGACGCTCGATTCTCTCGAAGTGTTCCGGGTCGGACTCAAACCGTTCGAAGACAGCTTGTTCATGCCCGATATAGAGGATGTCGCGCCCGAGGTCAAGAAACTGATAGACCGCTACGGCAAAGGGTTCATGCGGGAACGCAATTGTCTTGTCTATGACCGGGGGGCCGATACGCTTTGTCACTGGGGGATCGAAAGAAGTCTGGTGTTCGATTATGCATTGGCTCGGGTTCTGAATTTCCGCCGGGAGATGTGCTCTCCCGAAGAACTGCTTCCCGAAGTGGGACAGGCTTTGACGCATGTTCGGACACCTGCCGTCGCAGCGAGGATCGCCGAGCTGTATGCCTCCGAAAAGATGAAGGTGGCGGAGATATCCGTGAAACCGTCCGGTCTCGATACCGACGATCCCTGTGACGCGGCATTCGCGGAGATGATCGCGCCGTATGCGGGGAATGTTCTTTTCATCGATTTCTGGGGTACGGGCTGCGGACCGTGTCGGCAGGGGATGATCCGTCAGAAACCGATCGTCGAAAAATCGAAAGACAAAAAAATCAAGTTCCTGTATGTGACCGGCGAGTCGTTTTCGCCTCTGGGTGCCTATAATAAATTCCTTTCGGAGGCCGGCATCGGAGGGGAGCATATCCGTCTCGACGACGACCGGTGGAATATGCTTTCCGCCAAGTTCGGAATTACTGCTATCCCCTACTCCCTCATCGTCGATAAGGAAGGGAATATCGTGGAAACGAATTGCAACAGATATACGATAGATGAACTGAACCAGAAGCGCTTCGACTTGGAAGCCCGGTAGCCGATTCCGGTGACCATCCGACTGTTTGCTCGGATGAGCAGGAGAATATGGCCGGACCTGTTCCCGTAAAAAATCCGCAGGACAAGTGTCCTGCGGATTTTTTACGGGAACCGACTTCCGATACGGAACGTCGTCGGGTGATCGTCGATAGACGTTTCATGATTTTTTCGTGCCGCTTTCCAGAATGCTCACGATGGAGAACAGCGTGAAACAAATGGCACCCAGTCCGGTGATGACACGTGCCGGAACGAAGAATTTTTCTTTGTAGACGGCTTCTTCGAACAGGAAAGCGGCCAGAAACAGACAGATCAGGGCCGTGAGGACCGGGATGAGCGGAATGCGAGAGGCCAGCGGATACTCGGTTTTCCATATTTTCGCCAGCAGCAGCACTTTGCTCGAAATGCTGAAGCAGACCAGTCCCAGTCCTACGAGTACGAAGCCCACGAAGTCGCGCGGCTGCCCGTAGTAGAGGAAGATCACGATCAGCCCCCAGAGTGTCGCGATGCCGCCCATGACGAACACCAGACGGGGCCACGCCTTCTTTTCGCCGGCCGAATACACGTTGCGCTCCTGGCGGACGATGCTCGCCACCAGAGCGATGAGCGAGGTGCAGATGCAGGCGATGCCGCCCATGACGCAGCCCGCTACGAAATGCGGTGTCGAGGAGGTCGAGAGCAGGACGATCGCCCATGCCCAGGCCACCAGTGCGAAGAACGAAACGACCGTTTCGAAAATCAATTCCTGTCGCTGGGTGAAGCCTGCCGGGTTCGTTTTGGACGAAGCGTCGGCACTGTTGCCCGGAATGAGCGAAAAACGGGACGAGACGGTGGCTGCCGTGGCTACGCAACCGGAGATCAGTCCCAACCCTGCGACGACGTGCCCCGTGACGAAGAATTCGGAAACGGACGTGTCGTGGATCATGACGACGCCGAAAATGAAGGTCGTCAGCGCCACCGCATAGCCCAACACCGGCAGAAAGCGTCGGGCGAAGGGATTGTACGTGTGGATGATCTGCCGGATGATCGTCGATGCGGTCGCGAACAGGGCGATGCAGATCGAGCCGAGGAAAAAGACCACCGGACCTGCCGTCAGGCGCGACGGATCGTCGCCCCATGTGTAGATGTAGCTTCCGTAAGCGAAGCAAAACAGGGCCATTACAAGCGGTATGGCCCGGAATAGTACGCTGATTCCGTAATTCATGCCTTATCGTTTTTGTTTTGATATTTTCGGTCGTGCCGGGAAGCGTTTCAAAAATTGCGCCGGGGGTTGTCCGGCCGGGGAAAATGTATTACTTTTAAAACCTGTTAATCGTACGTCGATCCATGGAAGCAAAAGAGCCCGTCGCAGACGAACTGCGTTACAACAAGTTTTCCGTCATTTATATTCAGGTTTTTTCCGTAGAACGGTTCGATGTCTCGCAACTGTGTGCGGGACGGTTTGCCGAAGTGGATAACTCGATCGACGGGCAGATCTTCGTTACCGACGAGCTGCACGGGTCTCAGGTCAAACGTTACGGCGTGCGGGGATTCGATTTCAGCCTGTCGCTCGACGAACCTTATCCGGTGACGCTTTCGGGGCATATTTTCGTCGAGGTTTCGGTATTTTTCGAGCGGACCGTTTCGGTGACCTACCGTATGGTCGTGGACGGCGACTACTGCCGGTGCAGCGATGCGATCTCGACCGATCACCTCATTTCGCTCGCGGCGCTCAACATGGGAGCCGAACATTGGAGCTGCGACGACGACAAGAAGTTCAGTACGATCAATCTCGATATCACCGATATGCGGGTCGAGAATCTGTATCTCGACGAGCACGGACAATGGCTCGAGGCGCCCGTCGTGCTGCCGGAAGACGAGGGCCTGAACAATTTCGGGGACATCCAGAACCGCTACAAGCGGCTGATCGGCCGCAACCAGACGTTCTCGGAAACCAAAGACATGAACTATGTCTATGTGGACGTATGGGAGGATGTGGCGCATACGGAGGGGCTTTTTTCCGCGATGAAGGAACCCGAGATCATCGACCATATTTATCATGCGCACGGCAGGGAGCTGACGGGACTTATGTCGCTCTATCCTTACGAATGGCCTTACCGAACGGACGAATGTTTCGACGACGTGTGCGGCTCGAACGTCGCCATCGACACGGACGATCTGATTCTGGTCAATCCCAACGTCTGTGTCGTGTTTGGGACTTACGGCCTGAGGGGAAAGGACTCTCCCACCGACTGGGAGAATCATCTGCGCGAACGCAAGCGCTATCATGTCTCGTGGCCCGAGTATCTGTTGATTCTGGAAATGGTGCTGGCCAAAAAGTATACGATCACTGCGGCGCTCGACCTGTTTCTGCATAATACGATCCGGGTCTCGTCGCTCCGCCATGCCCGGGGCGTACTCGAGGAAAATGCCCGTCGGGTGCTCCGTGTCACCAAACTGCTTCTGCAGCTCGATGCGGTCAAATATTCCCGGTACGTTTCCCATAAGATCATGTTCGAGCGGACGACGCGTCGGCTGGAGGTGGACCGCGATGTGGCGCGACTGAACGATGCGATGGACAAGATCGACCAGTCGTTGTTCAACATCAGCGAGATGCGCAAGCTCAAACAGTCCGGCGTGCTCAACGTCGTGCTGGGTTGCATTTCGGCGGCATCGCTGTTCGGTATCCTGTTCCAGCAGATCGAGGTACCGTTTTTGCAGCGGTTCGGTTTGAACGAATTCGCAGGCAGCGTGGGTATGTTCATCATTTTCTTCACGCTGATGCTGATTGTTTTCGGCTCGGTCATGCTGATCGTGTTGAGTCTGAGAAACGATAAATTGTAAAGAAACTTATGTATAGAGAGGCTGTGGAGGACGACGTACAGGCGTTGTCCGATCTGTTCTGGGATACGATTTCGTCCGATCCGTCCTATATTTCGCACGGTGAGTTGCAGATGGGAATCGCGGAGAGGGAAGGTGTGCTGGCCGGAGACGGAAAAACGAAATGGCAGCGGTACATCGCCGAGAAAATGTCGTCGCCGACGAGCCGGGTATTCGTCGCCGAGGCCGACGGATCGGTCCGGGGGTTCGTCGTCGCGGAGATCGCCTCCGACGGCGACCGTCCTTTCGGCGTGATCTGCGATTTGGTGGTGCGCCGCGGTCTGCGGGGCGAAGGACTCGGAAGCGCTCTGCTCGACACCGGCCGCCGGTGGCTCTCCGACCGAGGTATCGATACGGTTTATCTGGAGTCGGGTATCGGGAATCATCACGCCCACGCTTTTTTCGAACGTCACGGATTCCGCATGGTGTCCCATGTTTTCCGGTTGGGATAGACCGCTTCCCGAACTTCGGTAAAATCGGGGATTCGGTCGGCAAAACCGGCCTTTGCGTCTATTCCGGTTGGTTTTCGGTCCGGATGAAATTATGTTTGCATTGGTGAAATTTTATAATGCGAACAGATATGAACCGAAAATCCAAAATGTGGGCCGTGTGCCTGCTCGGAGCGTGGGTGCCGTCGGTGTACGGGCAGTCTGCCGACGGATGGACGCTCAGGCAATGTATCGATTACGCCCGGGCGAACAACATTCAGGTGCAGTCCACGCAGATCGCGCAGGAGAGTGCGCTCGTCGATTTGCAACAGGCTCAGGCCCAGAAAACCCCTTCGCTCTCGTTTTCCACGACGCAGAATGTCATTCATCAGAAAAAGGAAGCGGCCGGATGGAATGAAAACGGAGAAAGAACAGAGACCGGCAACTTCCTGTCGGACGGAACTTATAGGGGTTCTTATGCGCTCAATGCCGGTGTGACGATCTACAACGGCGGCAAACTGAAAAATTCGCTGCTCCAGCAACGCACGATCGGGAAAAGCCGGGAGACCGAAGTGGAAATGGCCCGCAACAGCATTGAGATTGCCGTGACGCAGGCCTATCTGGAAATTCTTTATGCCAACGAAACGGTGAAGACCAACGGCCAGACCGTGGAGTCTTCCGAGGCGCAAATGAATCGCGCGAAAGCGCTGTTCGAGGCCGGTTCGATTTCGAGGAGCGATTTCGCGCAGATCGAATCGCAGTACGCCAGCGACCGCTACCAGCTGACGGTCAGCGAGACCCGTCTGTCCGAGTCGCGTCTGGCTCTCAAACAGTTGCTCGAACTGGGAATCGACGAGGCATTCGATGTCGTTTTTCCCGAACTGGACAGTGCCGACGTGCTGGTCGCCATCCCCTCGCTGGAGAGCGTCTATCGCACCGCGCTGACGGTCATGCCCGAAGTGGAGAACAGCAGACTCGGTATCGAGTCGTCGCAGATCGGAGAGAAAATCGCTCTGGCGGACGGCCGTCCGACGATTACGGCCAGCGCTTCCATCGGAACCGGCAACACTTCGGGGACGAACTACGCTTTCTATAATCAACTCAACAACCAGCTTAACGAGAGTGCCGGTATCACGCTCAGCGTGCCGATCTTCAATCATCGGCAGGCCAAGTCGTCCATCGCCAAGGCGAGACTGCAGACCCGGCAGGCTCATCTGAATTATCTCGATACGGAAAAACAGCTGCTCAAAACGGTCGAGTCGCTCTATCAGGACGCCGTGTCGGCTCAGAGCCGCTATGTCGCCGCCAGCGACAGGGTGCGTTCGGCCGAGTTGAGCTATCGTCTGATGCTCGAGCAGTTCGATGCGGGAATGAAAAATACGGTGGAACTGCTGACCGAGAAGAACAATTTTCTTTCGGCCCAGCAGGAGCAGATACAGGCCAAATACCAGGCCGTCCTTTCGATCCGGCTGCTGAATTTCTATCGCGACCAACCGATCCAATTGTAAACAATCGAAAAATATACCTTAGTACATGAAAACAATGAAAAAGGCAGGAATCGTGCTCGCCGTGCTCATCGTCGCGGCAGCGATTGTCTTCGTCGCATTCCGGAAAAAGTCGGAACCTGCGGCAGACTATGAAACGGCGGTCGTGCGCCGCGGATCGATCACCAATACCGTCACGGCGACGGGAACGATCGAGCCGATCATTCAGGTGGAGGTCGGAACGCAGGTTTCGGGTATCATTTCCCATATCTATGTCGATTACAACTCGGTCGTCAAAAAAGGACAGGTGATCGCCGAGTTGGATCGTACGACGCTGGAGGCCGAACTCGAATCGAGCACGGCCACGCTCAAGTCGAACAAGACGGAGTATGAGTATCAGCAGAAGAATTTTCTGCGTATCAAGGGGCTGCACGAGAAGGGAATGGTCAGCGATACCGATTACGAAACGGCCGAATACCAATATGAAAAAGCGCTTCGGGCGTATGAGAAATCGCAGTCGGACATGACCCGCGTCCGTCAGAATCTGAGCTATGCCACCATCTCCTCGCCCATCGACGGCGTCGTGCTCGACAGGGCCGTGGACGAAGGACAGACCGTGGCCGCCAGCTTCAACACCCCCACCCTGTTCACGATTGCCAACGATCTGAGCCAGATGCAGGTGATCGCCGACGTGGACGAAGCCGACATCGGAAACGTGAACGACGGCCAGCGGGTGACCTTTACCGTGGACGCCTTTCCCGACGACGTGTTCGAGGGATCGGTTACGCAGGTGCGTCTCCAGCCGACGACGACTTCCAACGTGGTGACGTACGAAGTGGTGGTCAATGCGCCCAACCCCGATATGAAGCTCAAACCGGGACTGACGGCCAACATCACGATCTATACGATGCAGAAAGACAGCGTGCTGATGGTACCTTCTAAAGCATTGCGTTTCACGCCGGACGACAGAGTGGCGCCCGAACAGGATCCGGCAGACCGGAATGCCAAGACGCTCTGGGTGCGGAAAGGGACCGGTATCGAGCCTGTCGCCGTACGGGCCGGAGAGACGGACGGTATCTTCACCGAAGTATCCGGTTCGGTGGCCGAAGGCGACCAGGTGGTGACGGCTGTCGGCATGGCTGCGCGCGGACCGGTCGGAGGATCTGCCGGAGGGGCGAGTCCTTTCATGCCTAAGCGCCCCGGATCGAACAGAAAGTAACCCTCAGAAAAAGGCACGGAAAAGATGGAAAACTACATTATACGGGTCGAAAATCTCTGTCGGGATTTTCAGGTGGGCGGCGAGACGGTCCATGCGTTGCGGGGCGTGTCGTTTTCGATCCGGCAGGGCGAGTTCGTGACGATCATGGGAACGAGCGGTTCGGGCAAATCGACGCTGCTCAATATTCTCGGCTGCCTCGATACTCCCACGTCGGGCGATTACTACCTCGACGGAATTTCGGTGCGCGAAATGGGGCGCAACGACCGGGCCACGCTGCGTAACCTCAAAATCGGGTTCGTGTTCCAGAACTACAATCTTCTGCCGAAGACCACGGCGCTGGAAAATGTCGAGCTGCCGCTGTTCTACAATCCGGCCGTCTCGGCCAAAGAGCGCAGGGAACGGGCGCTGGCCGCGCTCGACGAGGTGGGGCTGGCCTCCCGGCTCCATCATCGCTCGAACCAGATGTCGGGCGGACAGCAACAGCGTGTGGCTATCGCGCGGGCGCTGGTCAATCGCCCCGTGATGATTCTGGCCGACGAGGCGACGGGAAACCTCGATACGCGGACGTCGTTCGAGATTCTGACCCTTTTTCAGCGGTTGCATGCGGCCGGCAGTACGATCGTGTTCGTGACGCACAATCCGGAAATCGCTCAGTTCAGCAGCCGGAACATCGTGCTGCGCGACGGGCGGATCACCGAAGATACGACCAATCCGAACATCCTTTCGGCCCGGGAGGTGCTCGATACGCTGCCGGTGGAAAACTGATAAAACCTCCATACCATGAATTATAAGAATCTGATAAAAATAGCGCTCAAGGCACTGTCGAATAATAAGTTCAGAGGGTTTCTCACCATGCTGGGCATCATTATCGGCGTGGCTTCGGTGATCGCGATGCTCGCCATCGGACAGGGTTCCAAGCGGAGCATCCGCGAACAGATTTCCGAAATGGGATCGAACATGATTATGATCCATCCCGGAAACGGCCAGTTCGGCGGGGTGCGCCAGAGCGGAAGCAGCATGCAGACGCTCAAGCTCGAGGATTACGAGACGATCCGTCACGAAGCGTCCTATATCAGCGCGTGTTCGCCGACGGTCAATAGCAGCGGACAGGCGATCAACGGGGCGAACAACGCGCCGACGACCGTCTACGGCGTGAACAACGACTACATGGACATCCGCAAGTATACTGTCGGCCAGGGCGAGATGTTCACCGAGCAGGACGTGAAAAAAGCCGCCAAAGTGTGCGTCGTGGGCCAGACCGTCGTGGACAATCTGTTTACGAACGGCGAGGACCCGCTGGGCAAGACGATCCGTTTCAACAAGATTCCGTTCAAGATCGTCGGCATCCTCTCGCCCAAGGGGTACAACTCGATGGGACAGGACCAGGACGACCTGATTATCGCCCCCTACACGACGATCCAGAAACGTGTGCTGGCCATCACCTACATACAAGGCATATTCGTGTCGGCCGTCGCCGAGGAGATGTCGGAGCGGGCTATCGACGACATTACGGCCATTCTCCGTCAGAACCATAAGATCAAGGCCGGGGACGAAGACGATTTCCATATCCGTTCGCAGGAAGAACTCAGCTCCATGCTCAGTTCGACGACCGATCTGATGACGGTCCTGCTGGCCTGCATCGCAGGCATATCGCTGCTCGTCGGCGGTATCGGGATTATGAACATCATGTATGTCTCGGTGACGGAGCGCACGCGCGAGATCGGTCTGCGGATGTCCATCGGAGCCAAAGGACGGCATATTCTGTGGCAGTTCCTCATCGAGGCCGTCATCATCAGCGTGACGGGCGGCATCATCGGCGTGATATTCGGCATCGGCGCTTCGGCGGCCATCAAATATCTGGCCGGCTGGCCGGTGTTCATCCAGCCCTATTCGGTCGTTCTGTCGTTCGCCGTATGTACCGTGACGGGGGTGTTCTTCGGCTGGTATCCGGCACGCAAGGCGTCCAATCTCGATCCCATCGATGCGATCCGTTACGAGTAAATCGGACTGTCGGAGGGCGGATTCACCGAAAAAAACGATATATTTATCTCGCGATTGCGACTTTCATGTACCGGTTTCGTGTCGGTACATGAAAGTACGCGATTGCCCGTTTACCGAGTAAAAGAATCATGGCCAGCGGAATGAAAACCAAAATATTTCAGACCACGATCCATGTCATCGCATGGGGACTGTTGTTCGGTTCGCCGTTCATCTTCGCTTACGGCAACAATACGACCTTCACGCTGACGCATTACCTGAATTTCTGCGTGGGTCCCGTCGTGTTCATGGTCGTGTTCTATGCCAACTATTTCGGACTGATCGACCGGCTGTTGTTCCGGAAACATCTGGGACGGTTCATCCTGTTCAATCTGTTGATGATCGTCGCGGCCAACCTCGTCCTGCATTTCTGGCACGAGATCTACCGGCTGTACTTCGATGCGGAGGCGAACCGTCCCCGCAAGCACGATCCACCTCCGTTCTATTTTTTCTTCATCTGGAACTCGATGCTCATGGTGCTGACGGCCGGACTGAGCGTGGCGATCAAGATGACGGGAAACTGGTACCGTACCGAGGCGGAAAAGCAGCAGATCGAAAAGGAGCGGACCGAGGCCGAACTGAAGAATCTCAAGAGCCAGCTCAATCCGCATTTCCTGTTCAATACGTTGAACAATATCTACGCGCTCGTGCAGGTCAATCCCGATCAGGCCCAGTATGCGGTACACAGCCTGAGCCATCTGCTGCGGTATGTGCTCTACGATAACAACCAGAATTTCATATCGCTCGACAAGGAGTTCGCCTTTATGAAGAACTACATCGAACTGATGAGCCTGCGGTTGTCGGACCGTGTCCGGATGAAGGTCGATATTCCCGACGACGGACAGGGGCTGTATGTCGCCCCGCTGTTGTTCATCGCGCTTGTCGAGAACGCTTTCAAGCACGGGGTCGATCCCTCGCGGGAGTCGTTCGTCGATATTGCGTTGCATATCGCAGAGGACGGTACGCTGAACTGTACGATCTCCAACAGCTGTTTCCCGAAGAGGGACGACGACCGCAGCGGTTCGGGCATCGGTCTGGAGAATCTGCGCAAGCGGCTGAACCTGATCTATCCCAACCGGCACATCCTGCGCACGGAACGTCAGGGCGATACATTTATGTCTCAACTAATCATAGATTTGTAAGGTTATGATCCGAACGATTGTCGTGGACGACGAACCGCTGGCCCGCGAACTGATGGGCGGATATGTCCGGCAGACGCCTTTTCTGTCGCTCGAAGGACTCTATGGCAGTGCGGTCGAGGCACTCGACCGGCTGGGACGCGATCCGGTCGATCTGCTTTTGCTCGACATCCAGATGCCTCAACTCAACGGATTGGAACTGTCGCGGATGATCGATACCCGCACGCGCGTGATTTTTACGACGGCTTTCGAGCAATATGCGCTGGAAGGCTTCCGGGTCGATGCGCTCGACTATTTGCTCAAGCCGATCAGCTATGCCGAGTTCTTGCGGGCGGCCGGCAAGGCCCAGCGCTGGTTCGAATCGCTCGGGACGTCGGCTGCGGAGTCGCAGGCCCGGACCATTTTCGTCAAGACCGATTACAAGATGCTCCAGCTCCAGCTCGAAGATATTCTCTATATCGAGGGGGTGAAGGACTACGTCCGTATCTTTACGGCGGACGGCAGCGACGTGAAGACGCAGATGAGCATGAAGTCGCTGGAGGAGACGCTGCCTTCCGACCGTTTTATCCGTGTGCATCGTTCCTTCATTGTCAATATCGACAAAATCAGGATCATCGAGCGTAACCGGATCGTCTTCGGGAAGGTCTATATTCCCGTTTC
>UROX01000064.1 GCA_900549685.1 uncultured Alistipes sp. | reverse complement strand
GGGGCATCTGTCTCCCCTGCTCGGGCGGTATCGGTCGCCGTGAAGAATGTCGGTCGAGGGAAGAAAACGCAACCGGATAATCGGTCGCATTCCGTCCTCATTTTCTGTAATCCGTCGGATTCAGTCCCAGGTTCTGTTGTACGTATCGGCTGAAATAGGCCGGAGATGAAAATCCGAACATGTCCGAAATCTGTACGAACGAAAGCGATTTGTCGCGAAGCAGGCGGGAGATGTCGAGGATCGTGTACCGGTTGATCCAGTAATTGGCGGCGTATCCGCTGACCTTCTTCGATACTTCCGACAGGTATTTCGGTGTTACGCACAGGCAGTCGGCATAATAGGTCACTTCGCGGTGTTCGCGGTACGTCCCTTCTTCCAGCATCCGGAGAAAACGGTGCATGATGGAGGCGTTCTGCGTGGAAATGTCGCTTTCGCCGTAAATGCGGGCATGGAAGTCGAAAAAGTCGAGTATGGCCGTTTGCATGGCATTGATAAGCATTTCGCGGTAGAAACGGTGTCCGGTATCGGCGATACGCCGTTCCAATGTCTCGAAATCGCGGCGGCATACGATCTGTTGTTCGGGCGAGAGGTGCATGACCGGATCGAGAAAAAGTGCGAGTTGCCCTTTCATGCCGTAATTGCTTTGCGGCGTACACAGTTCGACGAAGCCCGACCTCGCATAGATGATCTTGCAACGGAAGTCGTCCGACGGGCGTATCTTCTCGATCATTTTCCGCTTGCGGACGATGGACAGATCGCCGGCATGCAGCTCGAACTCTTTCCCGTTGAACAGAAAACAGCAGCTTCCTCCGAGACAGATCAGGTGGGCCAGATACTCCTCGCCAGTATCCGTTCTCAATCGACCGATCGCATCGGCGACGATTACGTCTTTTGGTTCTTCCATACGCCCTATCTGTTCGTTCGTAACAAAAATAACGATAAATCCGAATTTCGGATACGGGCCGCAAGGCCGTTCCGGTTATCGTGTCGCATCGATTTTCCGCAACGGGCCTTTCTGTACCGTATCCTGATTTCTGCCTGTCGCCCCGATTTTTCGGCCTCGTTGCGGGCGACGTCAGACTCCTGCCGGTCGGGGAATGATTCCGGTACACGGTCGGAGGCATGGCCACGGCCGGAACCGACGGTCTCTGCCGCTACATGCCTCCGATTCCCGTTACGAACAGTCGGAGTCCCTGCAAAGAGGTTTTCGACTACGATCGGATGTTTGTTCCCGTCGTTACGCTCCGGTCATCATCGAAGATGCTTGCCGAAAAATTCCGTCAGCTTGTTCACGGCCTGATTTACATATTCCGGCACGTGGTAGGTCTCGATGTGCGTAGCGCCGGGGATCAGAAACAGCTCCTTGTCTTGCGTGCCGGTCGCTTTGCTGTAACACAGCTCCGTCATGTAGAACGTATCGGCGATGCTGCCGGCCATCATCAGCAGAGGGCGGTCGATCAGGTACATGCCTTCAGAGGCATCGAAAGCCATCAGATCGACCAGACTGCTTTTCGTGTAACGGAACGTCGAGTTGGGATGGGCGTGGCTTTGCAGGTAATACCCGTAACCGTCGCGGTAGAGGTCGAACGGCAGCGCGGCCGCCTGCTCCGGCGTTACGCCGCTCATATCGCCGACATACTCGATTTCACCGCCCTCGGCCTCTTTCTGACGGGCGGCGCAGGCATCGGCAAGGCGCTCCTGTACGGTGCCGATCTGCGAATCGAGGAATCCGTTGCGGCGCACCAGTCCCGTGTTGAACATGCTGAGTGTGGCTACGGCCCTGAAACGCTTGTCGGTCTGAGCCGCCTTGAGCGTGTAGCCTCCTCCTCCGCAGATACCGAGAATGCCTACGCGCCCGGGATCCACGCCGGGATATTGCAGCAGAATATCGGCGGCACGACGAATATCCTCGATGCGGTTGGCCGGTTTGTCCGTGTTGCGCGGCTCGCCCTCGCTGGCACCCTGATAGGCCGCATCGAACGCCAGACAAATGTAGCCCGCCTCGGCCATGCGCTGGCTGTAAAGCCCTGCGACCTGCTCTTTCACACCGCCGTTGGGGTGTGCCACGACGAGGGCCGGATAGCTTTTCGCCGGATCGTAGCCCGCCGGCGTATAGACGTTGGCGGCGATTTTCAGACCATTCAGTTCGTAAGTGACGGGACGGATATTCACTTCGCCGGGAATGTTCTCGGTGATAGCGTCGGCGTAGACCAATCCCCACGGATTGCCGTTGTGAGCTGCGATCGTTTCGATGTCCGCATCGGCGAACGGCATTTTTTCTTTTCCTGTCGTTTCCATATTCTTCTGTGCGTTTAGTGTACTGTATACGGCCATCGTCGTACACAATACGGCAGTGATCGTTTTGTTCATCGTTCTTCGTTTTTTGCAAAAGTAGAACGGGGATGCGGTGTCGTTCTTATATTATTCCCGGAAAGAAATACCATTTTTACAGGTTTTACGGGAAATGTGTGTTCTCCGGAACTTCACGGCACTTTTCTCCTTGCCTTCTGCGTTCGCGCCGGTCCGAATCCGCGGCGCATTTCCATCCCGACCGTTGTTGTTCGTATCGCTGCGCCGTGTCTACGGAACCGTTCCCGTCCGAAATGCCTCCCCGGAAACGGCCCGGGAGGAACGTTCCAGAACATTCAGGGGAAAATCGTAGATCGGCGTTTCATCCGTTTTTACGAAATTCGTACCGAAGTCGGACGACTCCGTGTTCGCGCGGTTCGACGGCGAGCAGTCGCAGGCATTGTCCCTCTGCCGGATGGGTTGTCTTTCCGCCGACATACTCGAAAATGGAGGGAACGCCCGAAAGCCCGTCGATACCGGGATAGATCACCAGACTCAATTCGTCGATCAGTCCCTCGGCGAGCAACGCGCCGTTCAGAATGCCGCCGCCCTGCACCGATACGGAGCGGATGCCGAACTCGCGGCCGACGGCTTCGAGTCCGGCACGCAGGTCGGTCGCGTCATCGATCGCGACATAGGAGATTCCCATTCCGCGTAGGAACGCCAGGTACCCTTCCGTCGCGTTCCGACCTAAAATCACGAGTATGTTGTCGCCGCGCAGCGTGGAGGAGGTAAAACGTATGTCGGCCTCCGGATCGGCTACGACGAACATCCGCTCCGAACGACGTTCGCCGACGAATACCGTCGGTGTGCCGGGGGCGATCATGGGTCCGGACGGATCGAATTTTTCGGGAAATACGGCTCTCGCCGTGTTCTTGCCGAACATCCACGCATCGGTTTTCAGTTCGCGGCCGATGGCGGCGTATACTTTCAGCAACTCCGTCCGGGGCGTTCCATCGGACGGTTCCGTCCAACGTCCGTCGAGCAACCGTCCATCGACGGAACACATGATATGGCATATTACTTTCGGTTTCATCGTATTGTTTTTTTTATGGGCGAGCCTCCGAACACTTCGCTCATCCGCATTGCGGCGAGCTCCGTATCGATGTGTCGAAGTTCCTCCTCCGTCAGACGGATGTCGGCGGCTCCTGCATTTTCTTTCAGACGGCAGAGATGGCGGGTGCCCGGAATGGGAACGATCCACGGACGTTTGTTCATCATCCATGCCAGTGCGATCTGCGACGGTGTGGCATGATGTCTTTCCGCCAATCCCTCGACAAGGGCGAAGAGCGAACGGTTTTGTTCGAAACTCTCCCTGCGGAATTGCGGCATCGAAGCCCGGTAATCGGTCGCGGCATCGAACGTCGTATCGGCGGTATAACAATCGGTCAGCAGGCCGTTGGCCAGCGGAGAGAATGCTACGAAACCCACTCCCAGTTCTTCGAGCACGGGGAACAATGCTTCGTGTCCGCGGGCCATCATCGAATAGCGGTTCTGGACGGCTGTAACGGGACATACCCTGTGGGCGCGGCGCAGATACGGTTCCGTCGTCTCCGAAATGCCCCAGTGCAGGACTTTGCCTTCGCGGATCAGATCGGCCATCGTTCCGGCCACCTCCTCCGGCGCGACGTCCGGGTCGATGCGGTGCTGGTAATAGAGGTCTATCCGGTCGGTATGCAGACGGCGAAGCGATTCTTCTACCGAACGGCGGATGGTCACGCGCCGCGAATCGGGTATCAGGCCGTGCGGTCCCGTGGCATGGGGCGCGTCGAAGGTCAGTCCGAATTTCGTGGCGATGACGATGTTGTTTCGGAACGGACGGAGCGCTTCGCCCAGCAGCTCTTCGTTATCGTGCGGCCGGTCGGGCGTACCGTATATTTCGGCGGTGTCGAAAAACGTGTAACCCATCTCTACGGCATCGGCCAGCAGTTCGGTCATCGCCTGTTTGTCGGCGGGCGCTCCGTAGGCATGGCTCATGCCCATGCAGCCCAAACCGACTGCGGATACTCTCAATCCGCTCAATCCCAGAGTTCTGTATTCCATCTCGTCTATCGCTGTGTCGGAATTCGCATATCGCCCAGATAGGCGCGTCTTTTCTCTTCGAGGGACATGTTGAAGAAACGCTTTTCTTTATTCAGTCCCCGCATCTGCGCCATCTCTCCGTCGGTCAGGGAGAAGTCGAAAATCGCGATGTTCTCCCGGATGTAGTCGGGATTCGACGCTCCGGGAATAGCCGATAAACCTTCCTGCATGTGCCAGCGCAGAATTACCTGTGCCGGGGTCTTGCCATGTGCTTCGGCGATCTGCCGGATCACGGGATTTTCGAACAGTGCGCCGTTCGACATGGCACCGCCCAGCGGGAACCAGCTGGTGATATGGATGCCGTAGGGTTTCACTTTCTCGCGCATGGCCAGCCGCTGCGCATAGGGGTGACACTCGATCTGAAGTACGGCAGGTTTCACGCGCGATTCGGTCATGATCTTTTCGAACACTTCGTCACTCGCATCGAAGTTGCTGATGCCCAACGCACGTACCTTGCCCATCGCCACGGCCTTCTCCATATCGCGCCATGCCCCGACGAAATCGCCGACGGGCTGATGGACGTACAGCAGGTCGATGTAATCCAGTTGCAGACGCTCCAGCATCGCGTCGATGGCTTCGAGCGTCGTGCCCTCGCCGTATTCCGTCGGCCAGAGTTTCGATGTGATCCATATCTGCTCGCGCGGCGTGCCGCTTTCGGCTACGAAAGTCTTCACGGCGCGGCCTACGCCCTCCTCGTCGTTATAGGCGTGAGCGGTGTCGATGTGCCGATAGCCGGTTCGCAAGGCCGTGAGGCACGACTGCTCGCAAGTTTCGTCGGAGGGTTGGAGGAAGGTTCCCAATCCGAACTGCGGCATCAGAATACCGTTATTGAGTTGTACCAGCGGTACGTCGGCGGCAGTCTTATAAAGATCCTGAGCCGAAGAGACACTACCGATCGTCGAGGCCAGCGCCGCAAGGCCGATAAAGATTTTTCTTTTCATATCTGTTTCCGAATTTATGTTCGACGAAACAAAATTAGGGCGAACCTTTCGGACGGCTTTTACAAAAAAATCGGTGGAAACTACACTTATTTCTGTTTTTGTGCCGGCACGATCCGAAAACGGAGAAAACGGAATTTTTCCGGAAAAATGGTAATTCGATCCGTATTTTTGGTTCTGTCGGTGTGGACGGATGTATCTAATTTTGCCTCCGGACAAAGTCGGAAACAATCGAAATCCAAAATAACGAAACCATGAAAAAGTATTTGATTTATCTGATGATGGCAGTGGCCATGACGGCAATTGGAGCTTGTTCTCCCGATGACGGGCACGATCCCGTATCTCCGGGAACAGAAATCCCCGATCGTCCGGACGACGGAGCGGACGACGATCCGGATAATCCCGGCGATTCGGATGATTCCGAAGAACCGGGCGAACCCGAAACTCCCGAAAACCCGGGCGATCCGGAAGAACCGGAGAATCCCGATGGACCCGAACATCCGGACGATGATCCCGATACCCCGGACAATGGCAGTAAAATTTTAGTGGCTTATTTCAGCTGGGGCGGTACGACGCAGCGCATGGCGCAGGAAATCGTTCGTCAGACCGGAGCCGACGTATTCCGCATCGAGCCGGTCGTTCCCTATCCGACCGAGTACACGCCCTGCACCGAAGTGGCCCTCGAAGAGCGCGACAACGATGCCCGTCCGGCCATTAAAGACAAGGTTGAGAACTGGGCGGATTACGATACGATATTCATCGGCTGCCCCGTATGGTGGCACACCGCTCCGATGATTATCTGCACCTTTGCCGAAAGCTACGACTTCAAGGGCAAGACCGTCGTCCCGTTCTGCACCTACGCTGCCACCTATCGGGACGAAACATTGGCACGCATCGTGGAGCTTACGCCCGATGCCAAACATCTGACCGGAGAAGGGCTGACGAGCGGGCGGATCAACGAGCAAACTGTCGGGGCGTGGTTGCGCAATATCGGTATTATAGAATAAACGAACGGAAAGTATGGAAACTGTAAGATTGAACAACGGCGTCGAGATGCCCCGGATGGGCTACGGCGTCTACCAGGTAACGCCTGCCGAATGCGAACGGTGCGTGACGGACGCCCTGAGCGTCGGCTACCGCATGATCGACACGGCGCAGGCCTACCACAACGAGGAGGGCGTGGGCAATGCCGTCCGCCGCAGCGGTATCGACCGCCGGGAGATTTTCCTTGTCTCGAAAGTGTGGATTTCCAACTACGGTTACGAGAAAGCGAAAGCCTCCATCGACGAGAGCCTGCGCAAGTTGCAGACCGACTACATCGACCTGATGTTGCTCCATCAGCCCTTCTGCGACCGTTACGGGGCCTATCGCGCACTGGAGGAGGCGTACAAGGAGGGAAAGCTGCGCGCCATCGGCGTGTCGAACTTTTACCCCGACCACTTCATCGATCTGGCCAGCAACGCGGAGATCGTCCCTGCCGTCAATCAGGTGGAGACCCATGTTTTCGACCAGCAGGTCGAGCCGCAACGGATCATGGAGGAGTTCGGTACGCGCATCATGTCGTGGGGACCGCTGGCCGAGGGACGCAACGGTTTCTTCACGAACGAAACACTCGCGGGCATCGGTGCCAAATACGGCAAGAGCGTGGCGCAGGTCGCTCTGCGATGGCTGATCCAGCGCGGCGTCATTATCATCCCGAAATCGACCCACATCGAACGGATGCAGCAGAACATCGACATTTTCGATTTCAGGCTGACGGACGAGGATATGGCCGCCATCGCCACGCTCGACACGGGCCGCAGCCTCTTTTTCGACCATCACGATGCCGAAACGACGCGTATGTTCATGGGATGGAGGTAGTGCGATGAAAAAGAATTTAGGAAACACTCCCGTAGTCGCTCCGCTACCCGTATTGATCGTGGCGACTTACGATAAAAACGGTACGCCCGATGCCATGAATGTGGCCTGGGGCGGCCAGTGCGGCTATCACCACGTCGCGCTGAATCTCTCGCTCAGGCACAAAACCACCGAGAATCTGGAACATTCCAAGGCGTTTACGTTAAGCATCGCCACTGTCGATACGCTGGTATTGTCCGACTATTTCGGTCTTGTATCAGGACATAAGGAGAACAAAATCGAAAAAGCCGGAGTACACGTTACCCGTAGCGAATTTGTCGATGCGCCCGTTATTGACGAATACCCTTTGACGCTTGAATGCAAGGTCGTGGAAATGAGGGAAGCACTGGGCGAAATGCACGTTGTCGGCGAGGTCGTGAACGTGCAGGCAGACGAATCGATCTTGGACGTACGAGGCAATGTGGATTTGGGAAAGTTGCGCCCCATTTCTTACGATTCGGCATCCCGTTCCTATCGCATGCTCGGCGATATTGTCGGTAAGGCATTTCACGATGGAAAAACACGCATGTGACGGAGTGAAGGATATTTAGATAATCCGGCGGGGCTGCTTTTCGTTGAGCGGCCTCGCCGGATTGTTTAGAGGACTTTTTATTTGAATTTGTTTGATTCACTTGTAATCGATGGGATCGTCTCGATTGCATTGAAGATACGAATGAGCCGGGAACAAAAGCAACCCCGTTCGGTTTTGTCGGGGCGGAATCCCCGAAACGTAGTTGAGGATACGCAGGGTCGGAGGGAAATACGTTATGTGTTACGGTTCGATGACGATTCCGTAGCGATGTTCGAGCTGTTCCCGGATGCCGAGGAGCGAAAACCGGGCTTTGCGGATGCGGTTGGCGTGCAGATCGAAGTCGTAACCGGAGGCTGTGGTGAAATCGGCTTTCTCGAGCATGCAGTTCTCGAATATCGCTCCGGAGAGATCGCATGCCTCGAAAACGGCTCCTTCGAGATCGGCGTTCGAGAAGTCGGCCTGTTGCAGGCGACAGCGGACGAACCGCTGTTTCCGGAGTTTCATCCCGTTCAGCGACGCGAAGTCCATCCGGCACTCCTCGAAGGACGCTGACCAGAGGAACGGGTTGCAGTCGCCGAACGAGGCGCCGAGCAGTTTGCAGTCCGTGAACGAGACGTCCCGCAGCGTCACGTCCGTCCACCGGACCGAACTCAGGTCGCAGTGTTCGAACCTGCATTCGAAGAACGTGCATCCGGTCAGATCCGCTCCGGCGAAATTGCAGTGGCGGAAAATACGGTCGGTGTATTCCCTGCGGGGCAGGCGCTGTCCCGCGAAATTCTCTTTTTCGGTGACGAAAGATTCTGTGTTCATGGCAGGTCCGGTGTTATCGGGAGTGATGTCCGGTGCGGACGGTCGTCCATCCGGAGCAGGAATTCCATGACGTCGATGCCGTCCGCATAGTCTTCGGGACCGGGGTGTTGCGCCTGGCCGAAATCGACCCGCCGCGGATGGCGGAGCGTGTGCCGCGCGGCGGCGACGCACTGGAGACGCGAGTCGTTGTCCGCAATCCATCGTTCGGCTTCGGCGAGGTTTTCGTAGCGCGTGCATACGATCGTTCCGGTACAGGGGATTTCGTCCCTGCCCTCTTCGAGCAGGAAGAAACCTCCGTCCGTGAACCGTCGCCCGGACATGACCCGCAGCGCCCTGGCCTGTCGGTAGGCGTTCCGGTAGCCCGGCGACGGCGCTCCGTATCGCATCAACCGGTCGCGTAGCCGGGAGAGGTCGTAGTCGGAAGGAATGAAAATGCGGCCGACGCTGCGGCATCCCATACCCGAATACAGAAAAATATCTTCGGAGAGTCTTTCGAATTCTTCGTCGCTTTCGTCGCCTCGCAATACGGCTACGCTGTTGCGGCTCCCCCGCAGCAGTTTCGGAATGCCAGGGTAGGCCGATTCGAAATGCAGCCGGGTCATGTTGCTGCCGGTGGCGATCAGGGCGTCGGGCCGTTCGTTTTCCAGCGGCCGGATGTCGATCGACGGATCGATCTGCCGAAGCAGCGAGACGATCCAGTCGGTCAGAACACGGTCTTTCGACGAGGGTTTGAGCAGACAGGTATGGCCGCAGACGAGCACGTACATCAGATCGGCGAAACCGACCAGCGGAAGATTGCCCGCCGTGACGAGCCCTATCCTCCGGGCAGCGAATCCTTCCGGGCGCGTATAGCGGGCGATCCAGCGTTCGAGCGTTTCCCGACGCAGCATGTCCGAGCAGATCGCGCGGATCGCTCCGGAGACGTCTTCCGGCGTGAACCACGGATTCTGTTCCGTGCTTTGCGCGATGATCTCCTCCGCGCTTCTGTCGCAGAGTCGTTTGCGGAGCGTTTCGCCGAGACGGACGAAAAGTTCTATGCGGTAATTCGTTTCCATGGTCCGGACGCAAAATTACGAAAAAGGAAGGTCATAATGAAAGATACCGGTGCCCGGGAACCGGAATTTTCCTGTGCGGCACTGTGCTCGCGCCGTCGTCGTACGTCGGGCCGACCCGTCTGCGGGAATGGTGCATCGGAAAGCGCGTCGGCACGGGCAGCGAAGGGAACGATAGTCGCGTAAAAAGGTTACCTTTGTGTCGTTTTCCTGCGGTCGGACACGTTGTCGGACCGTTCAAACGACAGTGAATTACGATGAAATTTCTTGCACTCATTCCGGCTCGCTACGCATCGACGCGTTTTCCCGGCAAGCCGTTGGCGGATATTCTGGGTAAACCGATGATCCAGTATGTTTATGAAAAAGGCGCGGCGGCGTTCGATCGCTGTTATGTGGCCACGGACGATGCGCGGATCGAGGCCGCCGTCCGCGGATTCGGCGCCCGAGCGGTGATGACTTCGACCGAGCACCGCAGCGGTACGGACCGTTGCCGCGAGGCGCTCGACAAGGTCGAAGCGGCGACCGGAGAAAAGTTCGACGTAGTGGTCAATATTCAGGGCGACGAGCCGTTTATCGCCGAGGAACAACTGAAGCTTATTGCGAAATGTTTCGACGATCCGGCTACGGACATCGCCACGCTGGTCAAGCCGTTCGGCCCGGGAGAGGATATCTTCAATCCCAATTCTCCGAAAGTGGTGCTTTCGGCCGACGGTTACGCGCTGTACTTCAGCCGGTCGGCGATTCCTTATCTTCGGGGTGCCGAACCCGAACAGTGGCAGGGGACCTACCCTTTTCTCAAACATATCGGTCTGTATGCCTATCGCAGCGAGGTGCTCCGGCGCATTACCGAGCTGCCGCAGGGTACGCTCGAGAAATGCGAGTCGCTTGAGCAGCTCCGCTGGCTGGAAAACGGTTTCCGCATCCGTGTGGCGGAGACGCGTTCCGAGAGTCTGGCCATCGATACGCCGCAGGATTTGGAGGCCGCCGTCGCTTTCGCCCGCGGGAGACTGAAATAATGGCAGCGATTTTGCGGTTTCGGTAAAAACGGTTACATTTGTAGAAACGTTACCGATCCGAAGTATCCGTCCGGATACGACAAAATCACTTGATAAAGAATATGATATGTACGATCCCGAAACATTGAAGGGGAAAAGTCTTCTCGAATTGCGCGAAATAGGCAGGACGTTGGGTATCAAAGCCCAGATGCGCAAACAGGATCTTTTCGACAAAATCATAGAACTCTCTTCGCAGAACGGCGCGAGCAGCGTTGCGGCGTCCGCGTCTTCCTCCGCAACGGCTCCCTCGGCGGACGAGCTGCCGGCCGAACAGCCCGAGAAGAAGAGGCGGGGCCGGCGTCCCAAAGCGGGATACGTCAAGGTCGGCGATTCCGGGCCGGCAGCGCAGCCCGTTGCCGAAGTTGCGGCGCCAGAATCCGATCCGGAGCATGTGCCTGCGGAGAGGGAAGAAAAACCATTTCGGATCGATGCGCGTCCGGAACAAGTACGCGAGGCGTCGGTTCCCAGTTATACGGCCAGTCCCGAGAAAAACAACAACCGCCAGGGAAAGGGCAAGAAACGGGAAAGAATAGCCTACAACGGTAAAAACGGCAAGAGTACGTTCCCTGCGGACGATGCGGTATCCGGAGCCGAGGGTGTGTCCGCCCGTCCGGATACGGTGTCGGTTCCCGAGGCGGCGTTTCCCGCCGCAGAGCCTTCGGCGGAGTCCGTGCAGGAGAAAGCTCCGGAATTCGAAGTTCGTGCCGTGTCTTCGAAAAAGGAACCCAAGGAGGATTTTCTGGGAATCGTCGAAGGCGAAGGCGTGCTGGAGATCATGCCCGACGGGTACGGTTTCCTGCGTTCGACCGATTACAATTACCTGAACTCTCCGGACGATATTTACGTGTCGCCTTCCCAGATCAAGCTGTTCGGCCTGAAAGTCGGCGATACCGTGCAGGGAGCCATCCGTCCGCCCAAGGAAGGCGAGAAATATTTTCCGCTCGTCAAGGTCAGCCGCATCAACGGGCTGAGTCCGGACGAGGTGCGCGACCGGGTGCAGTTCGAGTTTATGACGCCGCTCTTTCCGTCCGAGAAGTTCAATCTGACGGGGAACGGGCACAACAACCTGCCCTCGCGCGTGATCGACCTGTTCTCGCCCATCGGCAAAGGACAGCGGGGACTGATCGTCGCTCAACCCAAGACGGGTAAGACGATGCTGTTGCAGTCCATCGCCAATGCCATCGCCGACAACCATCCGGAAGTGTATCTGATCGTGTTGCTCATCGACGAGCGTCCCGAGGAGGTGACCGAGATGGCCCGCAACGTGAAGGCCGAGGTCGTGGCCTCGACGTTCGACGAACAGGCCGCCCGTCACGTCAAGGTGGCCGAAATGGTGCTCGAGAAGGCCAAGCGCATGGTCGAATGCGGCCATGACGTCGTGATCCTGCTCGACTCGATCACGCGGCTGGCCCGTGCCTACAATACCGTGCAGCCCGCTTCGGGCAAGGTGCTCTCGGGCGGTGTGGATGCCAACGCGCTGCACAAACCCAAGCGCTTTTTCGGTGCGGCCCGCAATACGGAGGAGCGCGGTTCGCTGACCATCATCGCAACGGCGCTCATCGACACGGGGTCGAAGATGGACGAAGTGATTTTCGAAGAGTTCAAGGGTACGGGCAACATGGAGCTGCAGCTCGACCGCAAACTCGCCAACAAGCGGATCTACCCGGCGGTGGATATCGTCGCTTCGGGTACGCGTCGGGAGGATTTGCTACTGAGCAAGGAGGTGCTTCAGAAGATATGGATCCTGCGCCGTTATCTTTCCGACATGAATTCGGTCGAGGCGATGGAAGTCATCAAGAAACACATGGAATCGACACGCGCGAACGAGGAATTGCTCATCACGATGAATCAATAGCATCATCGGTTCGGGCTGCGGTCCCGATC
>UROX01000063.1 GCA_900549685.1 uncultured Alistipes sp. | reverse complement strand
TTTTTGTTCAAAAATCCGAAAACTATTTTTGTTTTTCGGGTTTTCTTCGTTACATTTGCCATCGTGTTTTAGTGTCCCCGACGGGCAAATCGTCGGTTCGTAAAAAATATTGAAAACGGACAATATTTTGATTTTTACTTCGTTGTAAGGATCGAAACGAGTGAAATGAACTGTTTTTGCAGTTCCCGGGCAGAGGACGGTTCGTGAAATTTTCGTACTTTCGCGCGACCCCGATGGATCGGAATACGGAGGACGGTCTCGGGTTCGAGACCGGTATGGATCGGGGGAACGGAACGATGGAAACAAACACAGATAACAGATAAAGAAAATGAAAATGCGAAAATCAATGTTCGTTAAGCCTCAGCGTTATGCGTTGATCGTGTTGGGTGCGACCCTTTGTGCCTGCGGGCAGAAACAACAGCATCCGGGAATGATGGGCGGCGGTGTGCCGGAATACGCCGTCGTGACCGTGGAACCTTCTACGGTCGAATTGAGCAATGTCTATCCTGCCCAGATCCGGGGCCGTCAGGACGTGGAGATCCGGCCGAACGTGAGCGGGTTCATCACCAAGCTGTGTGTGGACGAAGGATCGCTCGTGCGCAAGGGACAGGTTCTTTTCGAAATCGATCCGGTACAGTATCAGGAAGCTGTCAATATAGCCGAAGCGAGCGTCAATGTGGCCAAAGCGGCCGTGGGTACGGCCCGGCTGACCGCCGAGAACAAACGCGAACTGTTCGGCAAGAACATCATCAGCGAGTATGACATGAGAATGGCCGAAAATACGCTGGCGCAGGCCGAAGCCCAACTGGCGCAGGCCGAAGCCCAACTGGTCAATGCCCGCAAGAACCTTTCCTATACGAAAGTGACCAGCCCGTCGAACGGCGTGGTGGGCAAGGTGCCGTTCCGTGTGGGCAGTCTGGTCGGACCGACGTCGGGCGTGGCGCTGACGACCGTTTCGGACGATTCGCAGATGTACGCCTATTTTTCGCTGAACGAAAAGGAAATCCTCGACCTGCTCCGCCGGAGCGAAGGGTCGGTGCAGGGCGCGTTGAGCCAGATGCCCGACGTGACGCTCAAACTGGCCGACGGAACCGTCTATCCGCTCACCGGCAAGATCGAAACCCTCAGCGGGGTGATCGACGTGGCTACCGGTACGTCCGTGGTGAGGGCGCTGTTCGATAATCCCGACCGGATGCTGCGCAGCGGCGGGTCGGGCGTGGTGATGCTGCCCGTGACGAAAGATTCGGTGCTGGTGGTTCCCCAGAGTGCGACGAGCGAGGTGCAGGATAAGAAATACGTGTTCGTCGTGAGCGACAGCTCGACGGTGCAGCAGACCGAGATCGGCATTCTGTCCGTCAACGACGGCAAGCAGTATGTCGTGACGTCGGGTCTGAATCCCGGCGATCGGATCGTTGCCGAAGGTGTGGGCGTGCTTCGCAACGGCATGACGATCAAACCTATTACGCCGGCCGAAGCTGCGGCCAAACTCCAAGGCGCCATCCAGCAGCAACAGGCCGCTGCCGCCGCCGCTGCCGGAAAATAGCGGCGGGATCGTGAAACGGTTTAAATTTTAAGGAGAATTATGAAATTAGACAGATTTATAAAACGCCCGGTATTGTCCACGGTGATCTCCATCCTGATCGTCATACTGGGAATCCTGGGGTTGGTGTCGCTGCCCGTCACGCAGTATCCCGACATCGCCCCGCCGACCGTGCAGGTCAGCACGTCCTATCAGGGCGCCAATGCCCAGACCGTGCTGAACAGCGTGATCGCTCCGCTCGAAGAACAGATCAACGGCGTGGAGAACATGATGTACATGACCTCCACCGCCTCCAATACGGGCGAAGCGCAGATTCAGGTTTACTTCAAGCAGGGAACCGACCCCGACATGGCGGCGGTGAACGTGCAGAACCGCGTGGCCAAGGCCCAAGGGCTGCTGCCCGCCGAGGTAACCCGCGTGGGCGTGATTACCAGCAAGCGTCAGACCAGTATGCTGCTGGGTTTCACCATCTACAGCTCCGATGACAAGTACGACGAAACGTTCCTCCAGAACTACGTCAAGATCAACGTGATTCCTCAGGTACAGCGTGTGCCGGGCGTGGGCGACGCCATGATCATGGGCGCCGACTACTCGATGCGTATCTGGCTCAAGCCGGATGTGATGGCCCAGTACGGACTGATGCCGACCGACATCTCCGCGGCGCTGGCCGAGCAGAATATCGAAGCGGCTCCCGGACAGTTCGGTGAGAACGGCGACCAGTCCTTCCAGTACATCATGCGCTACAAGGGACGTTTGCAGACGCCCGAAGAGTTCGAGGACATCGTCATCCGGGCTACGGACGACGGAGAGGTGCTGCGCCTGCGCGATGTCGCGCGCGTCGAGCTGGGCGGTCTTTCCTACGCCTTCGGAACGCGTTCGAATACGCATCCGGCCGTGACGGCGATGATTTTCCAGACGGCCGGTTCGAACGCCACGCAGATCATCAAGGACATCAAGGCCATTCTTGAAAAATCGGCCGAGGACTTCCCGCCGGGCGTGAAGTACGATGTGCTCATCGACGCCAACGACTTCCTCTTCGCCTCGATCCATGAGGTGATCAAGACGCTCATCGAGGCTTTCATTCTGGTGTTCCTCGTCGTGTTCGTCTTCCTGCAGGACTTCCGTTCCACGTTGATTCCCGCCATCGCCATTCCGGTGGCTCTGGTCGGTACGTTCTTCGTGCTGTATCTCATCGGGTTCAGTGTGAACCTGCTGACCCTCTGTGCCCTCGTGCTGGCCATCGCCATCGTCGTCGATGACGCCATCGTCGTCGTCGAGGCGGTGCACGCCAAACTCGACCAAGGGTACAAGTCGCCGGTCAAGGCGTCCATCGACGCGATGAACGAAATCTCCGGCGCCATCGTTTCCATCACGCTGGTGATGATGGCCGTGTTCATTCCCGTGAGCTTCATGGGCGGAACTTCCGGTACGTTCTACCGCCAGTTCGGTCTGACGATGGCCATCGCCATCGGTCTGTCGGCCGTCAACGCACTGACGCTGAGTCCCGCACTCTGCGCCCTGTTCCTCAAGCCGCACAAGGACGAGCACGGGAAGAAGCCGAGTCTCATCCAGCGTTTCCACCGGGCCTTCAATGCGGCTTACGACGTGACGCTCGACAAGTATAAGAAAGGGGTGAACTTCTTCATCAAACGCAAGTGGGTGGCGTTCGGTGCAGTCGTGGCCAGCGTACTCGTGCTGGTGGGACTGATGCGGATCACGCCGACGGGTATGGTGCCCAACGAGGATACCGGAACGTTCTTCGTGATCGTCCACATGCCGCCTGCCACCTCGCTGGAGAAAACGCAGGCCACGCTGGCTCGCGTGGACAGTCTGTTGAGCGCGAATCCCGCCATCCGAATCCGAAGCGAAATCGCCGGTTACAGTTTCATCGCCGGTCAGGGCAGCGCTTACGGTACGTTCATCTGCAAGCTCCATCCGTGGGATAAGAGAACCGGCAAGGGACAGGACGTCAATTCGATCGTCGGCAGCATCTACATGCAGGCTCCTGCCCTGTTCAAGGACGCCCAGATCTTGGCTTTCGCTCCGCCGATGATCATGGGGTACAGCATCACGAACGGTTTCGAGCTGAACCTGCAGGACAAGACGGGCGGCGACGTGAACGAATTTTTCAAAGTCGCGCAGAACTTCCTCGCCAAGCTCAACGAACGGCCGGAAATCGCTGCGGCCCAGACGGCTTTCAACCCTGGCTATCCGCAGTATATGGTCGACATCGACGTGGCCAAGTGCAAGCAGGCGGGTCTGAGTCCCAGTACGCTGCTCTCCGCGCTGCAAGGCTACTACGGCGGTCTGTACGCTTCGAACTTCAACCGTTTCGGTCGTCTGTACCGCGTCATGGTGCAGGCCGACGCCGACTATCGCGTGAGCCCCGAAACGCTCAACAACATCATGGTCCGCAACGGAGCCGAAATGGCGCCCATCTCGCAGTTCGTGACGCTGAGAAAAGTGTACGGACCCGACAACATCAAGCGTTTCAACATGTTCACCTCCATTGCCATCAACGGATCGCCCAACCCCCAATACAGTTCGGGACAGGCCATCCAGGCCATCGAGGAGGTGGCGGCCGAGACGCTGCCGACGGGTTACGGTTTCGAGTATTCGGGTATGACGCGCGAGGAGCAGTCTACGAGCGGAAGCACGACGTTCATCATTTTCGCGCTGTGTCTCGTGTTCGTCTACCTGTTGTTGAGTGCCCAGTACGAAAGTTACATCCTGCCGCTGGTCGTGATTCTCTCGATTCCGTCCGGTCTGATGGGCAGCTTCCTTTTCGCTCAGTTCATGGGCGTGCAGAACGACATCTACCTCCAGATCGCGCTCATCATGCTCATCGGTCTGTTGGCCAAGAACGCCATCCTGATCACCGAGTTCGCGCTCGAAAGACGCCGGACCGGCATGGGTATCGTCGCTTCGGCCGTCATGGGCGCTTCGGCCCGTCTGCGTCCGATCCTGATGACCTCGCTGGCGATGGTGATCGGTCTGTTGCCGATGATGTTCGCCTCCGGCGTAGGCGCCAACGGCAACAGCACGCTGGGTACGGGAGCCATCGGAGGTATGCTCATCGGCATGATCTGTCAGATTTTCGTCGTGCCGGCCCTTTTCGTCGCCTTTGAAGCGCTGCAGGAGAAATTCAAACCGATCCGTTGGGACGATACGGACAATTCCGAAATCGAAGCCGAAATCGAACAATACACCAAATAGAAAATGAAAAAACAGCATATCGTATATCTCGTTTGTATGACGGCGCTGCTGAGCGGCTGTCATATCTACAAGCCCTATACGCGTCCCGAGGTGGACACGAAGGGCCTCTACCGCGATCCGGTTTCGGCGACCGATACGCTGGCTTCCGACACGGCCAATATGGGAAATCTGCCGTGGAAACAGGTCTTCACCGATCCCATGTTGCAGGCGCTCATCCGTCAGGGACTGGCCGAAAACACCGATCTGCAGAAAGCTGCGCTGGTGGTCAAGGAAGCCGAAGCAGGACTGTTGTCCGCTCGGCTGGCTTATACGCCGACGCTGAATCTCGCTCCTGAGGGAGGCGTAAGTTGGATGGATTATTTCGATGCCCGAAGAGTTTGGACGTGGAAGGCGCCCGTGGCATCGAGCTGGGAAATCGACATCTTCGGCCGGGTGCTCAACGCCAAGCGCGGGGCCAAGGCCACGCTGATGCAGAGCCGGGCCTACAAACAGGCCGTGCAGACGCAGATCGTGTCGGCCATCGCCAACTACTATTACACGCTGCTGATGCTCGACAGGCAGCTCTCGATCACGGAAGGCACGTCGGCACTGTGGAAAAAGATGGTCGCCACGATGCGCGACCTCAAGGAGGCCGGCTACGTGAACGAAGCGGCCGTCGTGCAGAGCGAAGCCAACAGCTATATGGTCGAAGCGTCGATTCCCGATCTCGAAAGACAGATCCGGGAGATCGAGAACGCGCTCTCCGTACTGCTCAAACAGGCTCCGCAGCGGATCGCGCGGGGTACGATGGAAGGGCAGTCCTTCCCCGAAATCATGCAGGCCGGGGTGCCCGTGCAGTTGCTCTCGAACCGGCCCGACGTGCAGGCCGCCGAAATGGCGCTGGCAGGAGCGTACTACAATACTAATGTAGCTCGTTCGGCGTTCTATCCCCAGTTGTCGATCACCGGAGCGTTCGGATGGACCAACTCGCTGGGTTCTGCGGTGGTTAATCCCGGCAAGATGATCGCCAATGCCGTGGGTAATTTGACTGCGCCTATCTTCAATCGCGGGGGCAATCTGGCCCGCCTGCGTGTAGCCAAGGCACAGCAGCAGGAAGCGCAGCTCGACTTCGAACAGTCGTTGCTCAATGCCGGCAGCGAGGTGAGCAATGCGCTCTTCTCGTACCGCAGCGCACGGGAAAAAGCCGTGCAGCGGGAGCGGCAGATCGCCTCGCTCGAAAAATCGGTGGAATATACCGAACAGTTGATTACGCACGGAACGACGACCTATCTGGAAGTGCTGACCGCCCAACAGTCGTTGCTCAGCGCCCGTCTTTCGGGTGTGAACGACGAATTCCAGCAGATCCAGGCAGTCGTGAGCCTGTACCGGGCACTGGGTGGCGGACGTACCGAATAACCGATAAAAAATCAAGACTATGATCAGTCCATTAGCTTATGTAGATGCGGATGCCAAACTCGGTCGGAACGTAACCGTGCATCCGTTCGCCTATATCGACAAAAACGTGGTGATCGGCGACGATTGCGAGATCATGCCGTATGCGAGCGTGCTCAACGGAACCCGTATGGGGAAAGGGAACGTCGTTTATCAGGGTGCGATCGTAGGCGCTACGCCGCAGGATTTCAAGTTCCGGGGCGAAGATACCGTGCTCGAGATCGGCGATAACAACACGATCCGCGAGAAAGCGATTATCAACCGGGCGACCTATCCCGACGGCAAGACGTCGATCGGCAACGGGAACTACCTGCTCGAAGGCGTGCACATCGCTCACGATACGCATGTCGGTAACGAATGCGTGCTGGGTAACGGGGCCAAGACGGCCGGTAACTGCGAGATCTGCGACCATGCGATTCTGGGCAGCGATGTAATTCTCAAACACGGTTGCCGGGTCGGAAGCTGGGCTTTGCTCCGGGACGGATGCCGGGCCAATAAGGATGTGCCGCCGTATATCGTGGCCGCCCACAATCCGATCTCGTATTACGGTGTCAATGCGGTGTTGCTGGCCAAGCAGGGCCAGTTTGCCGACAACGTGATCGACGATATCGCCAAGGCCTATCGTCAGATTTACCAGTGCGGAACCAGCCTCGACAATGCGCTTCGGCGGATCCCGGAGGTGATTCCGGTGAGTCCGGAAATCCGTTATCTGCTCGATTTTATCGGAGGATCGGAAAAAGGAATCATCGGCGTGGCGTCCGTGTAACGGCTTCGCTGGTTCGACAAAAACAGAGGAGTGTGCCGGAGCCGGCGCACTCCTCTGTTTTTGTCGGGGCCGACCGGTGCCGGGGAAAGTTTCTTCTCGGGAAACGGGACGACATCCGCGATGGTGTGTATCGTATACGGCGAACGGACGGCGAGGGAAGTGCGGAGGCGGGCGCAAAAGTCGCCCGTTTCGTCTTTTTGTCGGATCGGGCGGGGAGTCGTGTGCGCGGAAAGCGGTTGCCCGGACGGAACCGGGGCGGAAGCGCCGGATGCGTTTCCGTAATCGCCGTTTGCCGGTTATCGGGAAAAAACGGCCGAAAGGAATCGTTTCGAGTGAATTGCGGATGCGACGCAAGGAAGATCCCGGACGGCGCTGTCTCGTTTTTTCGGAGATCGTCGGTTTCGAAGTCGGACGTTCCGGACGGTTGTTTACAGCTGTTCTTGTCCGGTCGGCGCTGCGACGATTCTTCGGGAAGGTGTCGGACGGTTATTCGGTCTTTTCGCAGGGTAGACATAGGCTTGTGATGCGGTTCAAGTCGTTGTATGACAGTGCGAAGGTCGCGGGTTTCATGTAGTCCTTCTTGCGGAAAGGACGGGGCGGGCGCCCGTCGGGAGGTCGGAGCGGAACTTGTGCGGGAGGGGCTGCCGGCCGTTTACGAATGCGTCGGACGTTTTGGCGTTTCGGGAAAATTGTAGTAACTTCCGACGTTCTCTCGCTCTGTTCGGCGAACAGCGGCTTCCGCTCGGTCCGGAATCCGGGACGAGGGCGGAGAGACATCCCGATTTACCTAACTTTAAAAAAACGAAACGATGGAAAAATCGAAGAATTTTCTGGCCGGGGCTGCCTGCCTGTCTGTCGCACTGGTCATAGCCGGCTGGATGTTGAGCGCCGGTATCCGGCATTTCAAGGACAGCGAACGTGTCGTGACGGTCAAGGGACTCGCCGAACGCGAGGTCGAGGCAGACAAGGTGATCTGGCCGCTCTCCTATAAAGAGGTGGGCGACGATATGCTCGTTCTGTACAACAAGATCGAAAGCACGAACGCCAAGATCGTCGAATTCCTCAAGTCGAACGGCATCGCCGAAGAGGAAATCACGATAGCACCGGCCGAAGTCATCGACATGCAGGCGCAGCGCTACGGACCCGACCGGATCCGCTACCGTTTCAATGCGACGGCCGTCATTACGGTGATCTCGAACGATGTGGCCCGGGTGATGAAACTGATGTCCCGGCAGAGCGACCTGCTCAAGCAGGGCGTGGCTATCGGCGGGGACGATTATCGCTATCAGCCCCAGTTTCTCTATACGTCTTCGGCCTTGAACGGTATCAAGCCCGAGATGATCGAGGAGGCTACGCGCAACGCCCGGGCGTCGGCCGACAAGTTCGCCCGCGATTCGGAAAGCCGGATCGGGAAGATCAAGCAGGCCAACCAGGGGCAGTTCTCGATCTCGGATCGGGACGGCAATACGCCCAATGTCAAGACGGTGCGTGTCGTGACGACGATCGAGTATTACCTCAAGAACTAATGAAAGGCGGACGATCGGCCCCGAAGCCGTCGTCCGCCTTCCATATGGACCATAACCGAACTTAAAATAGTACCTAAACATGAAACGAAGAGACTTTCTGAAAACGTTCGCGGGGATGGCCGCTCTGACCGTCGTGCCGCGCCATGTGCTCGGCGGAGTCGGCTACACGGCTCCGAGCGACCAGCTCACCAAGGGCATCATCGGCGTGGGGTCGATGGGACGGGGACATTACGGATATGCCGGGACGCGTCTGGTCGCCATCTGCGATGTGGATAAGAACCACCTGAAGGCCGGTGCCGAACTGGCCGGCGAAAAAGTCGCCGAATACAGCGATTACCGCAAGCTGATCGCCGATCCGAACGTGGATATCGTACACATCGCCACGCCGCCCCACTGGCACGGCATCATGGCGGCCGATGCGGCCAAGGCCGGCAAGGATATCTGGTGCGAGAAACCCATGACGCGCACCATCGGCGAGGGGAAAAGGGTCATGGAGGCTGTCCGGCAGAACGGCAACATTTTCCGGCTCAACACCTGGTTCCGTTTCGCCGACACGTTCTACGGCATGAATACGACCGTAGACAAGATCAAAAAGCTGGTGGACAGCGGTATGCTCGGCTGGCCGCTGAAGGTGACGATCAGCAAGCACACCGGCTTCAACTGGAAATTCTTCTGGGTGGGCAACGAGAAGCTCGAGGAGCAGAAGGTGCCCGCCGAACTCGACTACGACATGTGGCTGGGGCCTGCGCCCTACAAACCCTATAACTCCCACCGCGTGCACCAGACGTTCCGCGGCTACTGGGATTACGATGCCGGGGGCCTGGGCGATATGGGCCAGCACTACATCGACCCGGTGCAGTATCTGTTGGGCAAAGACGACACGAGCCCCATTTCGGTCGAGATCGACGCTCCGCAGCAGCATCCCGATGCGGTGGGAACGTGGCGGAAGATCGAGTATACGTACGACGACGGCTGCAAGATCGTGCTCTACGGCGAGGACAACGGCAGCCCGAACGATGCCTATATCGAGGGACCCAACGGGAAGGTCTATCCCAATTTCCAGTGCGACATTCCCGACTGGGAGCGTAAGCTGGCCGAGTTCCCCGATCCGCTGCCGCAGCAGACCGATTTCGTGGAATGCGTCCGCAAGCGCCGGAAGTTCGCGCTGAACGAACAGAACGGGTTCCGTTCGGCGACGATCGTCAATATGGGCGGCGTGGCGCTGCGGCTGGGACGGTCGTTGAAGTTCGATCCCGAGAAACTGCTGTTCGTCGATGACGATGCCGCCAACCGGTTGATCGATCAGCCGATGCGTGCGCCCTGGACCATTTAGTTTAACCCCAAACGATGAAGATCACGATGAAAAAAATCATATGGATAGTTCTGCTCTCGGCTTTCGCGGGGACGCTCTGCGCCCAGTCTGCTCCGGGACGGACATGGAAAACGAAAGTGTCCGACGCGCTCGGACTGATGCCGGCGCCCGAAGGTGCCGAGTACAAACGCCTGATGGAAGACCTTGCCTCGACCGGAGCCGACGGGGTGGAGATGCTGACGGGTATGTTCGACGGTACGAACAATACGCCGGTGGCCTATGCCCTTTCGGGATGGGCCGCCTATGCGACCGGAGCCGGGCAGGAGGCCAATCGCGATGTGTTCGCGCGGGGAATCGTCTCGGCGCTGAAAAAAGCGGGCGATCCGGAGATCAAGGCTTTTTATATCCGTCTGTTGCAGCAGTGCGGCGGG
Source organism: uncultured Alistipes sp. (assembly GCA_900549685.1). GTDB lineage: Bacteria > Bacteroidota > Bacteroidia > Bacteroidales > Rikenellaceae > Alistipes_A. Next base: position 2,502 of record UROX01000063.1, on the reverse strand, counting down.
GCGGAGAGCGTGGATGCGCTGGCCGGATTGATCGGCGATGCCCGGCTGGGATCGCCGGCGCTCGTCGCACTGGCGTCGAACGGAACGCCCGAAGCCCGCAAGGCGATTGCCGATGCGGTGGTGTCGGGACGGGGCGACAAGACTTTGCTGGCGCATGCCGTGGGCGATGCGAAGGTCGGTTCCGACGGTGTGGAGGATGCTCTCCTTTCGTGGATCGGAACCGATGCCGATACGGACAAGGCTGTTTATTATGCTCTGGCGAAAATCGGGACTGCGAAGTCGGTTCCTGTGCTGCGTAAGGCTGCGGAAAAAGCCGGATTCGCAGGCGAGCGGACCGGTGCTGCGGACGACTATGTATGCCTCGTGGAAAGGCTGCGTGCCGACGGACAGGTGAAACTCGCCGACGGCGAAGCCGCATGGCTACTCAAAAAGTCCGCTGCGGCCGGATCGCCTCAGGGCCGGATCGCCGCAGCCCGGATGCTGGCTTCGCAGGCGGGGAAAAGTTCGGAGGCTTTCGTGCTCAAAGCCGTGAAGGATCCCTGCCGTGCCTACCGCAACAATGTGCTGGAAGCGGCCGGGGCGTGGGCCGATGCGGCTTTGTATGCCAAATTGGTGCCGATGCTGACCGCCAAATCCGGCGATGCGTTGATGAAGGTCGATCTGATCGATTATTTCGGAGCGCAGGGAGCCGACGAAGCGCTGCCCGCGTTGCTCGCCTGTTTCGACGATGCGGACAGCTCGGTCCGTGCGGCGGCCATGTGGGCAGCTGCCCGGATCGGGGGCGACGGTGTGCCTGCCGCGCTGGCGGAGGTGCTCGGTTCCGGTGACGATGCCTCGGTCGCTACGGCTGCGGCCTGTCTGGCCTCTTACAAGGGGAATATCGACGCGGTGATCGCTCCGGTAGCTGCGAGCGGGAATGCCCGCGGCCGGATTGCTGCGTTGGGACTGCTGGGGTGTCGTGCGGCTGTCGCACAGGCGTCGGTCGTGCTCGATGCGGCTGCCGACAAGGACGATGCTGTGGCCGAAGCCGCAGCGCGGGCGCTGTCGGGTGTCGTGACGGCCAAGGAGTTGCCGGCGCTGTATACGCTGCTCGAAAAGCAGGGAGCCGCTTCGGACCGGAATACGGCTGCCATTCAGCATGCCGTGGTGGTCGCCATGAAAGGTATGTCGGCTCAAGACAAAGCCGCAGCGCTTACGGCCCGGATGAAAGCCGCGCCGGATAAGAAATCGCTTTATTACGGCGTGCTGGCCGAAGCCGGCGTACCCGAGGCGGTCGGAATCATCGCCGACGGATTCGCTTCGGGAACGGGCGTGCAGAAAGACGACGCCTTCCGCGCTTTGCAGCGGGTCGAAGGCATGGGAGCGGCCGACCGGTTGATGGAGATCGCTTCCGGCGACGATGTGCGCTATGCGGTGGATGCGCTCGTCCAGTATGTCGAACAGGTGGCCGGTGCGGCTCTTACGCCCGAAGCCAAAGTGCTGCTGCTGTCCGATGCGTTGGACGTGGCCGTCGGGAATCCGGCGATCGGTCCCGATAAGGCGTCCCGGCTCAAAGCCATCGTGTTGGGCCGCGTGGGCGAGACCGGAACGTTCCAGGGGCTGATTCTTGCCGGCAAATACCTCGACGATCCGGAAAAAGCGGTCCGTTCGGCCGCTGCGTCGGCCGTTATCAATGCGGCTCTGGCACATAAGGAATACTACGGTCCGGTCGTGGAAAAACTGCTGCAACGTTCCGCGGACATCACCGAAGGGCAGGACAGCAGTTATCTGCGCGAACAGATCCGCAAGCATCTGGCCGATATGCCCAAGTCGGGCGGTTTCGTCTCGATGTTCAACGGCAAGGACCTCGCCGGGTGGAAGGGGCTGGTCGAAAACCCGATCGCCCGGGCGAACATGAAACCCGCCGAGCTGGCCAAGAAACAGGCTGCGGCCGACGAGATCATGCGTCGTGACTGGAAAGTGAACGACGGGCTGCTCGAATTCGTCGGACACGGTTACGACAATATCTGCACCGAACGTCTGTACCGCGATTTCGAGATGTACGTGGACTGGAAACTTTATGCCGAGGGTACCGAAGCCGATGCGGGCATCTACCTGCGCGGTACGCCCCAGGTGCAGATGTGGGACACCTCGCGCCGCAACGTGGGCGCTCAGGTGGGTTCCGGCGGTCTGTACAACAATCAGGTGCATCCCAGCACGCCGTCGCATGTGGCCGATAACAAGCTCGGAACATGGAATACGTTCTACATCAAGATGGTGGGCGACCGGGTGACGGTCGTGCTGAACGGACAGAAAGTGGTCGATAACGTCATTCTGGAGAATTACTGGGACCGCAGTCTGCCGATTTTCCCCATCGAGCAGATCGAGTTGCAGGCGCACGGTACGCGGGTGGCTTACCGCAACCTGTATATCAACGAGCTGCCGCAGGTGATTCCGACCGAACTTTCCAAAGAGGAGAAAGCCGAGGACTTCGAACTGCTCTACGACGGAACCAATATGCAC
>UROX01000062.1 GCA_900549685.1 uncultured Alistipes sp. | reverse complement strand
ATCACGATCACCGAAAGTCGGAAAAAAACGAGAAAGGACGGCAATTTCACGTTCGAGAAACACAAGGTCTATCTGTACAAAGAGGATTTCTGTAAATTCGCCGAAGGCTTTCAGGAAGTGGTCGGGTTCGTGAAAATGCACAAGCCGGAGTGCTTCAATCCGGATGGAACGGTCGTCGGATTCGTCCCGGGGCCGTTGTCCATCGACGAAGAATTCGAACGGCTGTAACCCCACTGCTCGCACGAAACCACGGAACGGCATTTCTTCCCGAGAAGAGATGCCGTTCCGTTTTAGATTTGTATTATTTTCGCAGCATGGGAGAGAAGGTATTGCTGGGTTTCAGCGGAGGCATGGACAGCTGCGCGGCCGCGGGGATACTCCGGGACGAGGGCTACGATGTCACCCTTGCTTTTCTGGATATGCTCGGCCACGCAGAGACGACCGGCAAAGCCCGGCAGGCGGCCTCCTCGCTCGGTCTTCCGCTGAGGGTCATCGATGTACGGGAGGCTTTCGAACGGGAAGTCGTCGCCTACTTCGCGGACGGATACGCAAAGGGAGAAACGCCGGCCCCGTGCAGCCGTTGCAATCCGGCGATCAAATGGAAATACCTGTACGAAACGGCCGTCGCCTCCGGATTCGAGCGCATCGCCACGGGCCATTATTTCCGGATCGGGCACGACAGTGCGGGCCGTTGTTTTGTCCGCAGGGCCGCGGACCGGAACAAGGACCAGTCCTACTACCTGTGGGGAGTGCCCCAGCATTGCCTCCGCATGGCGGTCGCTCCGTTGGGCGACCGGATCAAAAGCGAGCTGAGAGACGAATTGCCCGAAGAACTGCATGCCCGGGAGAGCATGGGCGTATGTTTTCTGAAGGGACGCCCCTACGGAGACTTTCTCCGCGAACGGCTGCCGGGGATCCGTCCCGGAGAGATCGTGGACCGACAGGGCCGGCGAGTCGGCACCCACGAAGGATACGTCTTCTACACCATCGGACAGAAACGGGGATTGGGCCGGACGGTATCGGGGCCGGTCGTCGCCATAGACGCCGCCGTGAACCGGATCGTGACGGGCACACCGGACGATCTGTGGCACCGCACGCTGTACGTGCGCGAGACGTACGTTCCGGCACCGGAACGGCTGAAAAATTCCGACACGCTGCGGATTATGATCCGGGGCATCGGACGCAATCCGCAGGGCCGCGCCGAGATCCATCCGGAAGGAAACGGCACGGCGAGAATCGAGCTGGACGATCCGGCCTGGGCTCCGGCACCCGGACAGCCTGTCGTGTTCTACGACGGCGACACGGTAGTAGGCGGAGGCATACTGGACAGGACCGACGGCCACACGGACCGACGCCCCGAATACGGGAAGCGATGATTCCCGCAGGCAAACACACCCGGATCGACCCTGCACCGGTAGCTTCCCGGGAAAACAAACGCACATTCCCGACGAAAAAGGCGGGACATACGGCACGCTTCGGCCGCAAAAGGGAAGCGGAGAAACAAATTCTGGACATCATCGTTTCGCAGAAAAGCGACGAAATGAATTTTTCACAAGAAACTCGACTAAACATATCCGATATGAAACATTTCATCTGCCTCGTCGCATTGTCGTTATTCGTCGGATGCGCATCCGACAGATGCCATACGGTTTTCCGGATCGACAACGGCGAAGACTATCTGCGAGACGGCATGCGTCGCATTGTCGATAGACGAGGGCGCATAGGGTATGCAGACGAAAAGGGGACGACTGTCATCGAACCCCGATTCGCTTTCGGCTTTCCGTTCGAGAACGGACGGGCGAAAGTGACGAATAAAGGCGAAAAGAAAGCGGTACCCGGTTCGAGAGGAGAATATCATTATTGGGAGAGCGATAAATGGTACTATATAGACAAAACAGGGAGACCGTTGCCCCGATTCAGTGTCATGGAACGGATTCCGACGCAAATCACGGATGATAAAGAGAACCGACGGTACAGGATCGCCTTTACGGGATCGGCCCGATGGTACCACTTGCCTTACGACCACTCCGATAACCGGACATTGGCAAAAATAAGGGATGCTATCGAAAATACTTCGACGATAGAAGTGACGCTTCTCGACCGAGATACCATTATCGATGTGCAACACAGTTACAAAGAACGTCCCCGCAGGAAGGGCATAACCGAACCCTGATTATTTATCGGACCGACGAAGATATAGAACGATCATTGCGAAAACCGTTCTCGCGTAACCGTCGTACGGAGCAAGGAGCCATCGCAATGGGAAATTAAGGAGAATTTGTCCGAACTCTCGGAAATTATCGGTATACTTGCACTCCGTAACGAAAATTCCGGACGAACATGAATATCCTGAAAAAAACATACGACTGGGTGTTGAGCTGGTCCGAGAGCCGCTGGGGAGCTCTGGCCCTGTTTCTACTGGCTTTCGCCGAATCGAGCTTTTTCCCCATTCCGCCCGACGTGCTGCTCATCGCGCTGTGTCTGGGCTGTGCGGCCAAGGCGTTCCGTTATGCGGCGATCTGTACGGCCGGCTCGCTGCTCGGCGCTGTCGCCGGATACGCCATCGGCTATTTTCTGTGGCAGACTCCTTCGGGTGAATTTACGGCCGTAGCCGATTTCTTTTTCCGGATAATTCCCGGTTTTACGATCGAAGAATATGAAAAGATCAGCCGGCTATACAACGAGTACAATTTCTGGGTCGTGTTCACGGCCGGGTTCTCCCCTATTCCCTATAAGTTGATTACGATCACGGCCGGCGTCTTCCGGCTCGACATTCCGATCTTCATACTGGCTTCGGTCATCAGCCGCGGTCTGCGTTTCGTGCTGATCGGATGGCTGATCTGGAAATTCGGCGCACCGATCAAAACGTTCATCGACAAATACTTCAACTGGCTGGCGCTGGGTTTCACCGTGTTGCTCGTCGGCGGATTCGTCGCCATCAAATACGCCGTATGATATGAAACGATACGGACTCATCGGCTACCCGCTGGGACACTCGTTCTCGCAGCGGTATTTTACCGAGAAATTCGAACGGGAAGGTATCGCCGGATGCACTTACGAGAATTTCCCCATCGAATCGATCGACCGGCTCGACGAAGTGCTGGAACGCCATCCCGATCTGTGCGGATTCAACGTCACGATTCCTTATAAAGAACGGATCATCCCCCGTCTGCGGTCGATGGCCGAAGAGGCGAGGAAAATAGGCGCGGTCAATTGCGTCCGGGTCACGCCGGAAGGACTGGTGGGACACAACACGGATGCCTACGGTTTCCGCACCTCGCTGCTGAAGCTCCTCGACGGAGCGCATCCCGAACGGGCACTGGTCCTGGGCACCGGAGGGGCTTCGAAAGCGGTAAAATACGTGCTCGAACAGCTCGGCATCCCGTTCGACGTCGTTTCGCGCAAGGCTTCCGCCGGAAACTTCACATACGACGAACTGACTTCCGAAACAGTCCGCACCCGTCGCCTGATCGTCAATGCGACTCCGCTGGGCACTTTCCCCAAGACGGACGAATGTCCGGATATTCCCTACGAGGCGATCGGAGAAACGCATTTTCTGTTCGATCTGGTCTACAACCCGCCCCTCACCGAGTTCCTTCGCCGGGGACGACAGCAGGGTGCCGCCGTCGCCAACGGATACGACATGCTGGTGGGACAGGCCGAAAAGGCCTGGTCGATCTGGAACGGCAAAGAATAACAACGACGCGTACCGGCGATACGAAACCCGCCGCGAGGCAGGAGCGGATTTCCTTGGCTTCTGCCGAATCTCCCATCTCACGCACAGCACAATTACGGACATTCGTTATTGCCGACACGCTCCCGGCCGTGACAGCCGATTCTCGTTTCAGCAGGAATCCGAAGGTTTCGACCCGAGTTGCAGTATAGCCGCGAACAATATCGGAAAAAGCGGGAAAATGCACCGGTTCGGCACATCGGGCTATTAACGATCCTCCGAAACGGCTTACCCTGCCGGATATTCCGTTTTTCGGGAACGGCCCACCGGCCGTTTACAGGGATCCGGCCGAAAAGTGGACCGGGAATCTGCCGACAATCGTTCCGGGCGGTACGGAAACGTCCCGTCGCCATCCGTTCTCCGGCAGCCGTCCCGACCGACAAACGCGCCGGAAGCAGAAAAGACAGGCCCGTGCTCTTCGGAGAGCACGGGCCTGTCTTTCATTCGGTAAACGTGCCCTGAAAATTCCGATTCGGGAATCCTCGGGGCGTCCGGTTTATTCCATCTCGATCATCAGAGCATGGTTGGGCACGTTGTCGCCTGCCTTGACATCGATCTTTTTCACTTTGCCGGAGAAGGTCGCACGGATATTGTTGTTCATTTTCATCGCTTTGAAAACGATCAGAATATCGCCCGTCTCGACCTGCTGTCCCTCCTCGACACACACCTCGACGATCGTTCCGGGAATGGACGACTTGATGTGCTTGGGGTTTTCCGGTTGCCACGGTTTACGCGCCAGATGCTTTTTCGAAAGCGTGGTCCGGAACGTTCCGTGCATGGTTTCCAGCGTATCGTATTGCTTTTTTTCCATAGCTCGAAAGGTCGATTAGAACGGAGGATTACCGTGTTTTTTGCTGGGTTGCGAACGGTTCTTGTGAGCCGATACCTTCAGCGCGTGTTCGATGAACATGCGGGTTTCGGAGGGAGCGATCACCGAGTCGATGTATCCTTTGGCGGCAGCCACGTAGGGGTTCGCAAATTTCTCCTTGTATTCCTGAATCTTGAGCTTACGCATTTCGGCAGGATTTTCGGCGCCCACGATGTCCTTCTTGAAGATAATGTTGGCGGCGCCTTCGGGACCCATCACGGCGATTTCGGCCAGCGGCCATGCGAAAACGAAGTCGGCACGCAGGTGACGCGAACCCATGGCGATGTATCCGCCGCCGTAGGCCTTGCGCAGCACGACGGTGATCGAAGGCACGGTGGCCTCGCTGTAAGCATACAGCATCTTGGCGCCGTGGCGGATCACGCCGGCATGTTCCTGGTCTACGCCGGGCAGATAGCCCGGAAGGTCTTCGAGCGTGACGATAGGAATGTTGAAACAGTCGCAGAAGCGGATGAAGCGGGCAGCCTTGTCCGAAGAGTCGCAGTCGAGCACACCGGCCATCACCAGCGGCTGGTTGGCGATGAAGCCGACCGTTTCGCCGGCCACGCGGCCGAAGCCTACGACGATATTGGCGGCGAAGAGTTCCATCACTTCGAGGAATTCGCTCTCGTCCACCAATGCCTTGATGACATCGCGCACGTCGTAAGGTACGGTCGGGTCGCTCGGAACGATCTTGGTGATATCGTATTCGGGGAGCGGATCGGCCGGAGCGATCTTTTCGGCTTTGGTGGTGTTGTTCATCGGGATCATCGAGATCAGCTTGCGGATCTGGACGAAACATTCGTCTTCGCTGGAGGCGAAGAAGTGAGCGTTACCGGTCATTTCGCTGTGGACGCGGGCACCGCCGAGTTCTTCCATCGAGATTTCCTCGCCCAGCACGGTCTTGATGACTTCGGGACCGGTGATGAACATCTTGGAAATGTTTTCGACCACGAAAACGAAGTCGGTCAGCGCCGGAGAATAGACGGCACCGCCCGCACAGGGACCCAGAATCACCGAAATCTGAGGAATGACGCCGCTCGAGAGCGTGTTGCGGAAGAAGATCTCTCCGTAGCCGGCCAGTGCATTGACCCCTTCCTGAATACGCGCTCCGCCCGAGTCGTTGATACCGATCAAAGGAATGCGCATATTGAGGGCATAGTCCATGATCTTGGTGATCTTGCGGGCGTGCATGAAGCCCAGCGAACCGCCGGCGACGGTGAAGTCCTGTGCGAATATAGCGATCGGCTGGCCGCAGATCATACCCGTACCGATGATTACGCCGTCTCCGGGAAGCGATTTGTCCTGCATTCCGAAATCACGGCCGTCGTGTTCCACGAAAATATCGTATTCGTGAAACGAGTCCTCGTCCAACAAGGCGATGATACGCTCACGAGCCGTGAGTTTCCCCATCGCTTTCTGTTTCTCTATGGCTTTGGTACCGCCGCCATAGTAGATTTTCTCCTTACGTCGCTGGAGTTCGAGAACTTTCTGATCCTCTAATGACATAAATTATCAGTTATTAGTTAGTAATTGAGTTATTTTCGAACGCAATACGCACCGTACGGAACACTGGCACGCGGGGACGAATTTACGAAAATAATTTCCAAAACGGAAACCTGTCGCCCCGAACGAGTTTTCATTACGACAGAATCTCCTGATAGACAAACATATCGCCGAATTCATCCGGAACAGCGACCTCCCGGTCGAAAATGCCGTACATCGCGGCACCCGATCCCGACATCGAGGCATAGAGCGCACCGCTGCGATACAGCGTCTCCTTGACGGCCGCCAGCACGGGATGATTGCGGAAAACGGAGGCCTCGAAATCGTTGGCGACCGTCTCCCGCCACGTCCCGACGGACGAAGCGAGCGCTTCGACGAGCGGACGCTCCGGCACGCGGGGCACGACGTGCGAATAGGCTTCGGCCGTGCTCACGAATTCGTCGGGCTTGACGATCATCAGCCGGTACCCCTTCAGCGGGAGCGAAACGGGCGAAAGCACCTCGCCCCGGCCCGTGGCCAGCGCCGGACGGTCGGCCACGAAGAAGGCCGTATCGCTGCCTATACCGGCGGCGAGCCGTTCCATCTCCGGCACGCTCAGTCCCAGCGAGAACAGCTCCGAGAGGCCCCGGATGACGAAAGCGGCATCGGCCGACCCTCCGCCCAGTCCGGCCCCCATCGGCACGACCTTGTGCAGATGGATGTGCACGCCGCCCACGGGATATTTTTCGGCCACGGCCCGGTAGGCCCGGACGCAAAGGTTCTTCTCCGGGGGAGAATCGACGCGAAGTCCGGACGAGACGAACTCGACGCCCGGACAATCGGAGGGCAGAATCTCGATGGCGTCGCACAATCCCCGAACCGGGTACATCACCGTCTCGATATTATGGTAACCGTCCGCGCGCCGGGAAACGACGCGAAGGCCTATGTTGATCTTGCAGTCGGGAAAAAGCAGCATGGCATTCTGTGATTCTGCGGACAAAAGTAGCCAAAAGAATCCGGAATCGGAGGCGATTTCAGATTTTCGCACGGTTTTCCTATCTTTGCGGAGCACCCGAAAGTACCGGCATGGAATTCCGTACACCTATAAAAATAGAGCCTTTCGATTTCCGGATCGGACATTCGACACCGGGACTCCTCATAGGCTCCTGCTTCACGGAACATATCGGAACGAAACTGCAACGCTACAAGATGCCGGTGGAGGTCAATCCGTTCGGCATCGTGTTCAATCCGGCGTCCGTTGCGGAAACGATCCGCAGAATCGGACGCGGAACGCCCTATACGGCAGACGACCTGCTGCGGAGCGGAGAGCGCTGGGTCAGCCTCGACCACCACGGCAGCCTCTGTTCGACGGACCGGGACGAAACGCTCCGGACAATCGGCCGGGCCGTGACCCAAGGACACGAGGCCCTGCTGGCGGCCCGCTATGCCGTACTGACCTTCGGCACGGCATGGGTATACCGACACCGGGAGACGGGACGCATCGCGGCCAACTGCCACAAGCTGCCCGCGGGAGATTTCCGACGGGAACGGCTCTCGGCGGACGACATCGTACGGATTCTGCGACCCGTCATCGAACAGGAGCTTGCCGACAAGCACGTTATCCTGACAGTCAGTCCGATCCGCCATCTGAGCGACGGGCACGCCGACAACGCGTTGAGCAAGGCGACGCTCATCGTGGCCGTCCACCGGTTGCTGGAGGTATGCCCCCGCTGCCGTTATTTCCCGGCCTATGAAATTATGTACGACGACCTGCGCGACTACCGGTTCTACGACCGCGACATGGTCCATCCCTCGCAGACGGCCATCGACTATATTTGGGAAGCATTCTGCCGGACGGCGATCGACCGGGAGGCCGTGCGACTGTTCGGACGCATCGACGCCCTGAAAAACGCCGCGGCCCACCGTCCCCTCTCGCCCCGGAGCGAAGAACACCTGCGGTTCAGGGAAAAAATGCGGCAGGAGGCAAGGCTTTTGCAGGCAACCTATCCGAACCTCGACTTCAGCGAAGAAATCAACTTTTTCCACCCATGAGCGATACCGTCCGAAAAAGCTGCCGACATATCGTCTGTCCGCAATGCGGACAGAGCGTTCGCATACCGCTGTTCTGGGTACTGGGCATCGAAGGCATCTTCCGGTGTCCGTCCTGCCGGCAGGCCTTCAAGACAGGATACAAAATGGGGGCTATTCTCTCCGGCATCGGTTTCTGCCTGAGCATGGTCAGCGTACAGCTCGCCGTTTATGTACTGGGAGCAGGTTCGCTCGCGTTGGGCGCAGCCGCCATCGTCCCGCTGTGGATTTTCTATGCCTTCCTACTGAGAAAGCGGTACATGACGGCCAAAATCCGCCGAAGAGTCGCTCGGCGGAAAAAACACGAAGAAGCTCAGGAGGAGGACTGACGAGAAAAAGACTGAAAACAGAGCGGACGGGATCGGGAAACTTTTTCGACGGTCCGTATTTCTTCGCCCCCATATTTCGACAGGGAATTGCGCGCTTCAGTCTCCCGTTCCCGCAGCATTTTCCGACGCACACTGCCGGCATTCGTGGTTCGGGTTCGCCGTTCCCGGATCGGCATTTTTCTCGATCGTTCCGGGCAAGGCCCGAGACGGCCGCAGGCTTGCGAGCGGGATCATCCCTTCCGCCAGCTCCTCCCCGCCTCGGCCGAAGCCCGACCGTTACCCGAAAAGCCACATACGGAAACGACGAATACCGGTACTTAAAAATAACGGCACGGATCGCTCCGGAAACGCACCCGTCTTCACGGAAACGCAACATCCGCCGATTGCGTCCACAGGCCGCCTTCACGGACCGAATCCGCCCGGGCCTTCGCTTCGGCGAACCCGAAAGCGCGAATCGGAAAACCATCGGCTGCGGCGAACATAAGTGCATCGATGTACATAATCGCGCTTTTTTTATACCTTTGTCTTTTCGAAAAACGCAACCGAATGAAATCCGTCAAACTACCGATATTCGCCTGCACGCTGCTGCTGACCGCCCTCGCGAGCGGCCGGGTCTGCGGCTCCGCCAAGCCCAAGCTGGTGGTCAATATCGTCGTCAGCCAGATGCGCTACGACTACCTGGAACGTTTCCGCGACAACTTCACCGACAACGGTTTCCGTGCCTACATGGACAACGGAACGACCTTCGCCAACGCGCGGCACGACTACATGCAGACCCATACGGTGGCCGGTCTGGCCACGATAGCCACGGGTACGAATCCCGCAGGTCACGGCATCGTCTCCGAAAGCTGGTTCAACTACACGACCAACGACAGCGTGAACCTGATCTACGACAAGACCGTAAAAGGACTCGACTGCGAAGCAGGCGAGGAGTGCTATTCGGCGGCCAACCTGACCGTCGGCACGCTGGGCGACCGGCTCCGTCAGAGCGATCCCCGGTCGAAGGCGGTCGCGCTGGCAACCGATCCGTATTCGGCCATCGTCTGCGGAGGCGCTTCGGCCGACGTATTCTGGATGGACCGGGAACACGGCAACTGGATTTCGAGCAGCTATTATTTCGACAAATTGCCGCACTGGGTAGCCCGATACAACGAAACGAGATTCCCCCAGTCGCAACTCGACCGGGAGTGGACGGCCGAAAAACCGTTCGCCGCTTATGTCAATACGGACTCCACGGTGCTGGGCTTCCGTCCGGACCGTTCGCCTTTCGTCCGCAACTTTTTCAGCGGCATCGTGAAGCTCTTCAAAAGGAGCGAAGACAAATACGATCTGGAGACGCTGCACTTCATGCCGGCAGGCAACACGCTGGTGACGAACTTCGCCAAAGAGGCCATTCTCGGCGACTCGCTGGGCAAGGACGAACACACAGACCTGCTGACGATCTGCTACGACACGCCCCGGCTCGTCGGACAGCTGTTCGGTCCCCGTTCGATCGAGGTCGAGGACATGTACTACAAGCTGGACCTCGAACTCGCCGAACTGAACACGTTCCTCTCGGTGCTGTTCGCTCCCGAAGAAGTCGTCGTCGTCCTGACCTCGGACCACGGATGCAGCGACACGTATCGCGAAAACGGCCGTATGCCGGGCGGACTGTTCAATACCGAACAGTTCAAAATCATTATGAACGGATTTCTCAGCGCCCAGTACGAACCGGGCAACTGGGTGCTCGGATACCGCGACCGCCAACTGTTCCTGAACCGGGAAATGATCTACAAATACGGATTCGACCTCGCCGAGGTACAGACCCGCGCGGCGGCATTCGCACTCCAGTTCAGGGGCGTATCGGGCGCACTGACATCGACCGACATGCAGAGCGGCTCGTTCGCCGGGGGGTACGGGGAAAAGATGCAGAACAGTTTCTACCCCAAACGTTCCGGAGACCTCACGATCAACCTGATGCCGGGATGGATCGAAGAACGGACGGGCGTCGTGTCCATGTCCGGCTCGATGTACGAATACGACACGCACGTGCCGCTGCTGTTTTTCGGGGGCGGCATTCCGGCCGCTGAAGTGGAACGGAACGTGGAGATGACCTCGTTGGCCCCCACCCTCGCACGGATCATGCGCATAGCCGTGCCCGACGCGGCCACGGGCGAAGCACTGAACGAAATCGTAAACACCATAGAAAAATGACGATCGACGAAGCACAGGACGAAATTATCGAGGAGTTCTCGGTATTCGACGAATGGCTCGACAAATACGAATACCTCATCGAACTGAGCCGCGAGCTGCCCGCCATCGACGAGAAAAAACGGACGGAACAATACGTCATCAAAGGATGTCAGTCGAGGGTATGGGTCGATGCGGAACTCAGCGAAGGGAAAGTGTACTATACCGCCGACAGCGACGCCATCATCACCAAGGGCATCATCGCCCTGCTCATCCGGATCATGAACGGGCGCACGCCGCAGGAAATTGTCGGGGCGGACCTCTATTTCATCGACCGCATCGGCCTCCGGGAGAACCTCTCCCCCACCCGGGCCAACGGTCTGCTCTCGATGATCAAACAGATGAAGCTCTACGCGCTGGCATACCAAAGCAAAATGTGACCTATGACCTCACCGCAGGATATCATACGAATCGAACAGGACATCGTCCTGACGCTCAAAAACATCTACGACCCGGAAATTCCGGTGAACGTCTACGACCTGGGCCTGATCTACGAGATCGACGTCGAACCCGACGGCACGGCCAACATCCGCATGACGCTGACCGCCCCCAACTGTCCGATGGCCGACCAGTTGCTCGAAGAAATCAACGAAAACGTCGGCAAGGTGAAAGGGGTGACTTCGGTCAATGTCGTGCTGACCTTCGATCCGCCTTGGGACCGGAGCATGATGTCGGAAGAGACGCTGCTGGATCTGGGCCTGCTCTGAAACCCGCTCAAAACTCCCGCCCATGCCCACCGTCCCTTACGAAGCCTTTCTCCGACTCGTCTGGACCCGTAATCTCTATACGGCTCTCGAAGGTGAACCCGTCGCCGTCATTTCGTCCGGCTCGCCCAATCCGGCACCGGGCGTCGATGTGCTCGACGCCTCGGTCGAAATAGACGGCGTCACGCTGCGGGGACCCGTAGCCATTCACCGCAGGGCTTCGGACTGGCACGCGCATCTGCACCACATAGACCCGGCCTACGACGGTTGTATCCTGCATGCAGTGGCCGAGAACGATGCGGTGATCTGCCGCACGGACGGGAAGGTGATCCCCACGGTACGCATGATCTATCCGCAGCAGCTCGAGGAGCGCTACGGGGAACTGGTCGCGGGCAGCGATTCCTACCGCTGCGGGACGGAACTCTCCCGGCAGCCCCGCGTCAAGCTCTGCGGCCTGCTCACCGAACTGACCGTAGAGCGGCTGGAACGCAAATACGACGACTTTCTCAGGCTCTACCGCGAGGCGAACAACAACTGGAACGAAGCGTTCTACATCACGCTGTTCAAAACGATGGGCATGGGTGCCAATGCCGAGCCGTACATGAAGCTCGCACGCAGGGTATCTTTCGTGAACGTCTGCAAGGTGCGGGAATCGACGCAAGCCGTCGAAGCGCTGCTGCTGGGCGCCTCGGGACAATTGATGTACATAGACTGCCCGGACGATTACACGCTCGCGTTGCAGAAGGAGTTCCGCCACCTGAGCAGACGGTTCGATATCGTGCCGATGCGCGGAGCGGAATGGAATTTGCGCAGGCACAATCCGCACAACCATCCGGTCGTCCGCATCGCCGAGTTGGCCGCTCTGCTCGCCTCGCAGGATTTCATGTTCTCGAAACTGCTCGGCTGCCGGACGCCCGACGAGGTCCGCGGCATTCTGTCGGTCAGCGCATCGGAATACTGGACGACGCATTCGCGCCTCGGCGTGAAGAGTCCTTACAGCGTCAAAAGTTTCGGCGAAATGATGCTCGACAACCTCTGCATCAACCTCGTCGCGCCGATGATGTTCACCTACGGGAAGGTTTCCGGCGAGGAACAGCTCAAGGAAACCGCGATCGAAATGCTCGAACGCACCCGGGCCGAAAACAACATCTACACGAGAGGCTGGCGATCGAGAGGAGTCGAGATAGAAAACGCTTTTTTCTCTCAGGGACTGCTCCAGCTCTCGAAAACGTATTGCGACAAAAAGCGGTGCGCGGAGTGCATTATCGGCCGCAAGGCGCTGTGTTCTCGATAAAAAACATTAAATTTACGCACCT
>UROX01000061.1 GCA_900549685.1 uncultured Alistipes sp. | reverse complement strand
ATCCCGCCTTACCTGAACCGCGAGAGTCAGGAGATCGACAATACCCGTTACCAGACCGTCTATTCGAAATTCGAAGGCTCGGTGGCCGCACCGACGGCCGGGCTGCATTTCACGCCGGAAATCATCGAGAAACTGCATGCCCAGGGCCATCCGACCGAGGAGGTCACGCTTCATGTGGGAGCGGGCACGTTCCTGCCCGTCAAGGCGAAAAACGCCGCCGAGCACGATATGCACACCGAACATTTCGAAATCGCACGCAGCACGCTGGAGCACATGGCCGGCCGCATCGGCTCCATCACGGCCGTAGGTACGACCAGCATGCGGACGCTCGAATCGCTCGGCGCGCTCGGCTACCGGGTGCTGCGCGACGGAACGCCCGATGCGCAGCGCACCGTGGGCCAATGGGAAATCTACGACACGCCCGAAGCGCTCGACGGCCGTAAGCTGCTCGAAGCACTGAGCGGCTGGATGAGGGAACACGGACAGGAGAAACTCAAGGCCTCCACCCGGATCATGATCGCCCCCGGCTACCGTTTCCGCATCGCCGACAGCCTGATAACCAATTTTCACCAGCCGCAGAGCACGCTGCTGCTGCTCGTATCGGCTTTCATCGGCGACGATTGGAAGAAGATATACGACTACGCGCTCGGCCACGACTTCCGTTTTCTGAGTTACGGCGACAGTTCCCTTCTGATCCGATGAACGCACGCACATTTTCACCGCACAAACCGACGGACTGGCTGCCCACCTCGATCAAGGAGGTACGGGCCAGGGGATGGGACGAGCTGGACGTGATTCTGTTCTCCGGCGATGCCTACATCGACCACCCCTCTTTCGGCGCCGCCGTGATCGGACGTCTGCTCGAGGCCGAGGGCCTGCGCGTGGCCATCGTGCCCCAGCCCAACTGGCGGGACGACCTGCGCGACTTCCGCAAGCTGGGCAAGCCGCGGCTCTTCTTCGGCGTATCGGCCGGCAGCATGGATTCGATGGTCAATCATTACACGGCCAACAAACGGCTCCGGAGCGACGACGCCTACACGCCCGGCGGTAAGGCGGGTTTCCGCCCCGACTATGCCGTGACGGTCTACACCCGCATCCTGAAAAACCTCTTTCCGGACACGCCCGTCGTCATCGGAGGCATCGAAGCCTCGCTGCGCAGGCTCACCCACTACGACTACTGGAGCGACTCGCTCAAACCCTCCGTGCTCGTCGAGAGCGGAGCCGACCTGTTGAGCTACGGCATGGGCGACCGCGTGATCCTCGACATCGCCAAAGCCATGTCCAACGGTTTCAACATGAAACTGTTGAGAAAACTGCGACAGGTGGCGTTCATGGCCGACCGCAAATACGCCGACTCGGTCGGCGACGACGCACTATGGCTCCACCCGTTCGAGACATGCCGGAAAGACAAGCGGGCCTTCGGCGAGAACTTCCGTGTGATCGAAACCGAATCGAACCACATGGAAGCCCGCACGCTGATCGAGCCTGCAGGCGACCGTTTCGTCGTCGTCAATCCGCCGTACCCGAAACTCTCCGAGGCGGAGCTGGACCACAGTTTCGATTTGCCCTATACCCGGCTGCCCCATCCCCGTTACAACGGCAAAGGCGACATACCCGCCTACGAGATGATCAAATTCTCGGTCAATCTGCATCGGGGATGTTTCGGCGGATGCAGCTTTTGCACCATATCGGCCCATCAGGGAAAATTCATATCGAGCCGCAGCGAGAAGTCCATTCTCGGCGAGGTCCGGAAAATCGCCGCCATGCCCGGTTTCAAAGGTTACCTCTCCGATCTGGGCGGCCCGTCGGCCAACATGTACCGCATGGGAGGCCGAGACCAAACGCGGTGCGCCCGGTGCAGCCGTCCCTCGTGCATCCACCCGTCGGTGTGCCGCAATCTGGACAACGACCACCGGCCCCTGCTGGAACTCTACCGCAAGGTCGATCGGGTCGAAGGCATCAAAAAGGCTTTCATCGGAAGCGGCATCCGTTACGACCTTTTCGAACGCGGCGACGAGACCTATCTCAGAGAGGTCATCCGAAACCACGTGTCGGGCCGGCTCAAGGTAGCGCCGGAACATACGGAGGACAGCGTGCTGAGACTGATGCGCAAACCGTCCTTCTCGCTGTTCGAGGAGCTGAACGAACGCTTCAGAAGGATATGCCGCGAGGAGAGGCTGAACTACCAGCTGATTCCGTACTTCATATCGAGTCACCCGGGATGCACCGAGCGCGACATGCAACGGCTCTCGGAGCAGACGCGACGGCTCGATTTCCGGCTCGAACAGGTGCAGGACCTCACGCCCACGCCCATGACGCTCTCGTCGGTCATGTTCTACACCGGCGAGAATCCCTACACGGGCGAGAAAGTGTACGTCGCCCGCAGCCAGGAAGAGAAAAGGCGGCAGAAAAGCTACTTCTTCGAATGGAAGACCCGGCGGCGCGGAAAATAATCCCGCACCGTCCGGATGTGGAAATCGTCCCGCTCCGTTTTCCCGAATGCGGCAAAATCATTACCTTTACGCTACCGATCGAACACAGACATTCATGGCCAAACGTTATACCCCGAACGAAAACAATGCGGCCGCAGCCGCCGCGCTGACCGAGCAGGGAGCGCTCGTGCCGCCACAGGCCCTCGAACTGGAGGAAGCGGTGCTGGGCGCCCTGATGCTCGAAAAAGACGCCGTTATCGAAGTGCAGGGCATCCTTACGCCGGAGACTTTCTACAAGGAAGCGCACCAGACCATCTACCGGGCCATCACCGAACTGTCGATGGAACTCAAGCCCATCGACCTGTATACGGTGAGCGAAAAGCTCAAACAAACCCGCAAGCTGACCTCCGTGGGAGGCGCCTCGTATCTCGCCCAGCTGACGCAGAAGGTGGGATCGGCCGCCCACATCGAATTCCACAGCAAGATCATCGCCCAGAAATACGTCCAGCGGGAACTGATCCGCGCCGCCACCGAAATCCAGAAACGGGCCTACGACGAGGCGATGGACGTGACGGACCTGATCGACCTGGCCGAAGGCGAAATCTTCAAGGTCTCGGAAGGCCACGTCAAACGGGACGTACAGAAGTCGAAGGACATCCTGACCAAAACGCTGCTCATCATCGAGGAGGCGTCCAAACGCGAGGGCGGCTTCAGCGGCGTACCCACGGGATTCACCCATCTGGACCGGCTGACGCTCGGCTGGCAGCCCTCCGACCTGATTATCATCGCGGCCCGACCGTCGATGGGTAAGACGGCATTCGTGCTGTCGCTGGCCCGTAACGTGGCCGTGGACTTCGAGAAAGGCGTAGCCTTCTTCTCGCTGGAAATGAGCGCCGAGCAGCTGATGATGCGTCTGGTCGTGGGCGAGTCGGGACTCGACTCGCGCGACGTGCGCAACGGACAGCTCACGCCCGACCAGTGGAAACACCTCGAGACCTCGATCAAGCCGCTGGCCGCCGCGCCGCTGTTCATCGACGACACGCCCGCCCTCTCGATCTACGAGTTCCGCTCGAAGGCCCGTCGGCTCAAGACGCAGTACGACATCCAGCTCATCATCATCGACTACCTGCAGCTTATGACGGCCCAGACCGACTCGCGGGGCAACCGCGAGCAGGAGGTGGCCATGATCTCCCGTTCGCTCAAGGCGATCGCCAAAGAACTCAACATACCGATCATCGCCCTCTCGCAGCTGAACCGTTCGGTGGAGTCGCGAGGCGGCAACAAACGTCCCCAGCTGTCGGACCTGCGCGAGTCGGGCGCCATCGAACAGGACGCCGACCTCGTGGCGTTCATCCACCGTCCCGAATATTACGGACTGACCGTGGACGAAGACGGCACGCCCACGCAGGGCATGGCCGAGATCATCGTGGCCAAGCACCGTAACGGCGCCGTGGATACCGTCAAGCTGCGCTTTAGGAAAGAGCAGGCCAAGTTCATGGACTACGACGACATCGGGGGCGAAGGCTACGAGGCGATGGACAGCAGCATGAACGCCGAATTCGGTTCGGCCATCGGAGAAGGAAGCTCCGGCTCGCTGGGCAAGATCAACGATTTCGGAGGCTACGGCGACTTCGGCATTCCGTCCGGATCGGGCGCCGCGCCCTCGTCGCTCGGCGGCACGTTCGGAGCACCGCCGCCCGACGACGAGAACTCGCCCTTCTGATCCCCGCCACCGAAACGATCGTATAGACACGCCGTAAATATACCTCCGGAACCGTCCGTGGGAAACGATATAATCTTCCGACGCACTCGTGTTCCAGAACCGAAATACCCGATCCGATCCGGTCCGGTTCCATACAATAGTCATGGACCGTACACACGGATCGGCTCCGTCCCCGCTCCGGCGGGAGCGGACAGCATTCCGGCGAAAGGCACCGGCAACGGTCTTCCCGCCGGAATGCGGATTATTATTTATTATAGAATCATCCCAACAAAAACGACCCGAAAATGTTTGTCAAAAGTTTCGGAAGCGCCATCGTCGGCATCGAGGCCATCCCGATTGCCGTAGAAGTCAATATCACGGCCGGCATCGGCATGTACATGGTCGGTCTGCCCGACAATGCCGTGAGAGAAAGCCAGGAACGGATCCGCGCGGCCTTCGAGAACTGCTCCTACAAGATGAGCGGCAAGAAGGTCGTCGTCAATCTCTCGCCGGCCGATATCCGCAAGGAGGGATCGGCCTACGACCTGACGATTGCCGTGGCCATACTCGCCGCGACGGAACAACTGCCCGCCCCGGCGCTGGAGAGCTGCATCGTAATGGGCGAGCTGTCGCTGGACGGCTCTCTGCTGCCGATCCGGGGTGCGCTGCCCATCGCCGTCGAAGCCCGTCGGCAGGGACTGCGCAAAATCATTCTGCCCCGGGCGAACGCGCCCGAAGCCGCCGTCGTGGAAGGAGTGGAGGTCTACGGTGCGGACCACCTGCGTCAGGTCGTGGACCTGCTGCGCGGAGAGCCGGTCCTGCAACCCGTGAAAATCGATGTCCGGGAACGTTTCGAGCGAAAGGCGGCGACATCCGACCTCGATTTCGGAGACGTCCGGGGCCAGCAGGCCGTCAAGCGGGCGCTCGAAATCGCTGCGGCCGGAGGGCACAACGCCCTGATGATCGGCCCTCCGGGATCGGGCAAGACGATGCTCGCCAAACGCATGCCGTCGATCATGCCGCCGCTGACGATGGACGAGGCGCTCGAAACCACGAAAATCCATTCCGTAGCCGGCAAGATCGGCGCCGCACAGGGCCTGCTCACGCAGCGTCCCTTCCGTTCGCCCCATCATCTGGCCTCGCGCGTGGCGCTGGTCGGCGGAGGAAGCAGCCCGCAGCCCGGCGAAATCTCGCTCGCCCACAACGGCATCCTGTTTCTGGACGAACTGCCCGAATTCGGCCGCAACCTGCTCGAAACGATGCGCCAGCCGATGGAGGACAAGGAGGTTACCGTATCAAGGTCGAAATACACGGTGTGCTACCCGGCCGACTTCATGCTCATCGCCTCGATGAATCCGTGTCCCTGCGGCTACTACAACCACCCCACCCGCCCGTGCGTCTGCTCGAAAGGAGCGGTGTTCAAGTACCTCAACCGGATTTCGGGACCGATGCTCGACCGTATCGACCTGCATATCGAGGTCGTGCCTGTCGCCTTCGCCGAACTCTCGTCGGCACATACCGAAGAGAGCAGCGCCGAGATCCGGCGCCGGGTCGTCGCCGCGAGGCGCATCCAGCAGGAGCGGTTCGCCGGCACGTCCACCCACACCAATGCGGCGATGACGAGCCGCCAGCTGCGAGAGCACTGTCCGCTCGACGCCGGTCCCGCCGCGCTGTTGAGCCAGGCGATGGAGCGGCTGAACCTCTCGGCCCGGGCCTACGACCGTATCGTCAAGGTATCGCGCACGATAGCCGATCTGGAAGGCTGCGAGCGAATCGGCCCGAACCACATCGCCGAGGCCATCCGCTACCGCAGCCTCGACCGTCAGGCCTGGGGCGAATGAATCCGTTCCGGCTCCCGTATCCGCACGACAAAACCCCGACAGCGGTCTTTTCGCATCCGTAACGCCCGCCCATGAAGCTCGCCGACAAGCTCCGTATCATACCCTTCTGCCGCATCCTGCCCCCTTACGCGGCAGGTATCCTGTCGCACGGCTATGTGAGAGCGCCCGCATGGGCGGTGATCGCCGTCGCGGTCGCCGTCTACCTCGCGGCATGGCATCTGAGGACACGGAAAACGGGACGGTGGTATCTCTTCGCCGCACTGTTCTGCACCGGAATCGTCACGGCCATGTGGCATGCCACGCGCGAGACCGTTCCCCGAAACGAGCCGGTAACGGTCGTCGTCGAAACGACGGAAGATCCCTTCGTCCGGGGCCGGTGGCAGCACCTGACGGCGCGGACCGGCCCGTTCCGCACACACAGGGGCGCAAACGGAGAGTGGACGGAGGCCCGCGAGAGAATCGGACTGAGCATCGACACCGCCCATCCCGTCCGCCGGGGCCAGCGGCTGATCGTACACGGACGGCTGCGGCCGCTCGACACGACAGGCAGCCGCTACGGAACGCTGATGCGCAGCCGGGGCATCTCCGCCCGGCTCTATGTCACCGCAGCCAATCCGCCCCTCCCGCTCGGAGACCCGGACCGGCGGGTCGCGGAAGCCGCAGCCGCATTCCGCGCAGGAGCCGTCGAACGGATGGGCCGGCTGCCGGTGCAGGAACCCGAACGGAGCATGCTGCTCGCGATGACGACGGGCGAGCGGCGCGGGCTGGACCGCACGCTCAGAGCCGCCTACGCCCGGGCAGGCGTGTCGCACATTCTGGCCATATCGGGCCTGCACATGGGATTCGTCCTGCTTTTCGCCCACCTGCTGTTGGGCTGGCTCGTATGGTTCCGGCACGGACATATCGTCAAGAACACGCTGTGCGTCGTCCTGCTCTGGACCTATGCCCTCGCGGCGGGTCTCTCGCCTCCGGTCGTCCGCTCGGCCCTGATGCTCTCGGCGGCGCAGATCGCTCTGGGAGCTTCCGTCCGGGGAAACGGATACAACATCGTGCTGGGCACGGCCACGCTGATGCTCGCCGTCCGACCGTTCGGGCTGTTCGACGTCAGTTTCCAGCTTTCGTTCGCGGCCGTGCTGTCGATTCTGTTCTTCTATCCCCGGCTCTACCGCCGCAGACTGAGCCGCAACCGGATCGCCGACACGCTGTGGAGTTCGCTGCTCGTAGGCGCCGCCGCGCAGATCGGTACGCTGCCGCTGGTCGCCTACCACTTCGGAAACATTCCGCTGCTCGCGCTTCCGATCAACCCCGTCGTCGTTCTCACTGCCTTTGTAGCGGTCTGTGCAGGACTCGTATGGCTGCTCTGCCCTATCGCTCCGGTAGGCACGGCGTGCGGCGCGGCGGCGGAATACGCCCTGAAGGCCCAAACCGCTCTGGTCGAACGGATCGCCTCTTTCCCCTTCGCGGCCGTGACGGACATCCGGATCGACGGACTCTTCGTCTGCGGAGTGTACCTGCTGCTGGCCGCAGCCGCTCTCGCTCTGAAATTCCGCGAAGAAATCCGGACCGGGAAAACGGGCGGAATTCCCTCGCACCGGGTTGCGGATTAGGTATTTTTACCGGATATTTGCATCCATGACAGCCCAGGAAACGGATATTCTGCTCCTCGACGAATCGAGACGGCTCATCGAACGCCACATCGACGAAGACCCGGCCCGGGTGGCGCTGCGCCTTCCCGCGAACGGCGCACTGATCGCCACGCAGATCAAATACCTGCAACGGGCACGGACCAAACTGCCGTCCTACTACCGCGCCCGCTGCATCCTGCCGCCGCTCTCTTTCGAACAGGCCAGCAGCGAACGCACGGCCGGGACCAAACGCTACGGGGGAAAACTTTGCATCGACCTGACCTGTGGGCTGGGCGTCGATGCGTTTCATTTCTCGCACCGTTTCGACCGGGTCGTAACCGTCGAACGCGACGAGGAGCTGGCCCGTATCGCCCGGCACAACTTCGAGCGGCTCGGGGCGGACAACATCGAGGTAGTCTGCGACGAGGCGGAACGGTTCATCGCCCGTTTCGAAGGAGAGGCCGACCTCATCTACGTCGATCCGGCCCGCCGGGGCGAGGGCAACCGCAAGCTACTGCTGTTCGAAGAGTGTTCGCCCAACATCGTTCCGCTGATGCCGCTGCTCCGGAAACGGGCGCGGAGAGTGGTCGTGAAGGCCTCACCGCTGTTCGACATCGACGAAGCCTTCTCGCTGCTGGGCGAAGGCATCGCCGTCGAAGCCGTTTCGTCGGGAGGCGAATGCAAAGAACTCGTCATCGAAATTCCGGGCGAAGGGATGCCATCCGGCGGCAGCATTCTGCGGGCGGTCGTCGCGGGAAAGGCCGCCGTGGAATTCCGCAAAGAAACCGGCCTGAACCCACCCGCCCCGACGTGGCACGGGTCGTACCGTTTTCTGCTCGTTCCCGACGTGGCATTCTACAAAACCCGGACGGCCCGGCGTTATCTGCACGATATGGGCGCAGACATGTTCACCCCCACAGGTTACGGATTCACGGACCGTGCGCCCGAGGCTTTCCTCGGCCATGTCCATCCGATCGAAGCGATCGTCCCCTACCGTCCCAAAGCGCTGAAGAAAGAACTGGCCGCCCGCGATATCGGACGCATCGACATTCTGAAAAAAGATTTCCGCCTCGCCGCCGAAACCATCGCCAAAGCACTGGGTGTAAAACAGGGCGGGACCCGCCGTATCGCCTTCACGACGGTCGATGGCACGCATTATGCCGTCCTGCTCGAAGAACGCGGTTAATTGGAAACTATTCGTTACATTTGTATGGCGGAAAGAAACATGATCGACAGAATCATCCATTATATCACCCACGACATCTGGGTCAAGAAAGAGCACGAATACCGCTCGCGCAAGGCACGCTGGGCGGTACGGCAGGCCAAGGTCCTCCTCTACACGGCACAGGGATTCGGCGAGCACGACATTTTGGTACGGTCGGCCGCACTGACGTTCTACACGCTGATGTCGCTGGTACCCATCGCCGCCCTCGTTTTCGGCATCGCCAAAGGATTCGGTCTCGAAACACGGCTCAACGAATATCTCTACACCCAGTTTCCCCAATATCAGGTCGTCATCGACCAGGTGATCGACTTCGCCGACAACATGCTCCGGCGCACGCGCGGAGGACTGATCGCCTCGGTGGGCGTCGTGGTGCTGTTCTGGGCCGTCATCAAAGTATTCGGCAACATCGAGAGCGCCTTCAACCACATCTGGGAAGTGCGCCGGGCCCGCAGCCTGCCCCGCAAGTTCAGCGACTACACGACGGTGATCGTCGTCACGCCCATTCTGTGGATCGTCTCGATGAGCATCGGGCTGCATATCCGACAGCAACTGCTCCATTATACGTCCACCCCCGTCGTCAATATTCTGCTCGGCGCGGCGTCTACGGTGATGATATGGCTCATGTTCGCCTTCATCTATCTGGTCATGCCCAATACCAAAGTCCGGCTTCGCAGCGCCCTGAGCGGAGGCGTCGTAGCCGGCAGCGCTTTCCTCGTTTTCCAGTTGATCTACATCTATATCCAGTCGAGACTGACGAGCTACAACGCCATATACGGCAGCTTCGCGGCGGTACCGCTGTTTCTGATCTGGATGCAGAACAGCTGGCAGATCGTCCTGTTCGGCGCCGAACTCTCGTTCGCCTACCAGAACATCGGCAAGTTCGAATACGAAAAAGTATCCAAAGAAATGAGTTACAGCTACCGTAAAAAAGCCATGCTGGCGGTCATGCAACAGATCGTCCGTCATTTCGTGCGCGAAGACGGAGCCGTATCGCCGGAGACCGTCGCCAAAGACATGAACCTGCCCGTACGCGTGGTCCGCGACGCGGTGTTCGACCTCGAAAAAACGGGACTCATCGCCCCGGTGGCCGGACGGAACGAAAAGGAAAACCGATACATCCCCGCCCGAGACATCCACTCCATCCGCATATCGGACGTGGTCGAGGCCGTCGAGACCTACGGCAAAGAATCGCTCGACATGCAGCGCAGTCCCGAATTCGACGAAATCGACGAAATTCTCGGAGCCATGAACCGCACGCTCCGTGAAAGCCCGCAGAACGTCCTGCTGATGAACATTCCCGCCGAAAAACCGACCGTCCGCCCATGAAATCCGTCGTCGTCATAGGAAGCGGCAATGTCGCCGAAGCGCTGGCCCGCGCCCTGGAAAGCAATCCTCGCTACCGGCTCGCGCAGGTGTACGGCCGGAACCGGAAACGCACGGAGGCCATCGCTTCGATGTGCGGCAGTCCCTGCGGCATCGCGCCGGACCGGCCGGCCGCAGCCGACATCTATCTGATCGCCGTAAGCGACAGAGCCGTGGCGGAAGTGTCCGCCTCGATCGACTTCGGCGGCGCCGTCGTGGCCCACACGGCCGGCAGCGTGGCGCTGACCGAACTCTCGGAACGGATCGCCCGCCGGGGGGTCTTTTACCCGCTGCAAACCTTCACCGCCGGCCGCGACCTTCCGCTCGACGACGTTCCGCTGCTCATCGAAGCCGAGGACCCGGAGACGGAAACGGAACTGCGGCAGCTGGCCGAAACGCTCAGTTCGCGCGTGCTGCGGGCGACCTCCGACCAGCGCCTGAGACTGCATCTGGCGGCCGTATTCGCCTGCAATTTCGCCAACCGCATGTTCGCTATCGGACAGGAGCTGCTCGGCGAGTACGGACTCGCGCCCGACCTGCTTTCGTCGCTCGTCGCCGAAACAGCGTCCAAGGCCATCCAAAGCCCCTCGGCGGCGGCCGTACAGACCGGTCCCGCCCGGCGGAACGACACGCCGACGATGGAAAAACACCTCGCTCTGTTGAACGGACACCCCGAACTGCAAGACCTTTACCAAGAAATAAGCCTGAACATATGGGAAACTTCAAAGAAGATATAGCGCGTGTCCGCGCTATCGTACTCGACGTAGACGGCGTGATGACCGACGGAGGAATCAACGTCACGCCGGAAGGAGAATTCATCCGGAAATTCAACGCCAAAGACGGTTACGCCCTCTCGCTGGCCATCAAAAAAGGATACCACGTGGCCATCATCACCGGCGGCCGCGGCAAGTCGCTCAAGGTCCGGATGGACATGCTCGGCATCGAACACGTGTATACCAACTGTTTCGAAAAGCTCAAGGCGCTCGGCGAACTGTCCGAGATTCTGGACCTCGCGCCGGCCGAAATTCTCTACATGGGCGACGATATCCCCGACATCGACCCGATGATGCACGTCGGTATGCCGGTATGCCCGGCCGACGCCTCTCCGGAAGTAATCGCCATCTCCCGTTACGTATCCCAGTTCAAGGGGGGAGAAGGTTGTGTACGCGACGTGGTGGAACAGGTGCTCCGCTCGCGCGGCGACTGGTACCGGACGGGCGACGCCCCCATCCCCGTCGCATCGCGATAGAAACGCATGCTTCTCTACGGCATCCGGAAACCGAAACTCCTCCACGGCCGTAACCGACAAAAACCATACGACTCAAACACACGAACACGATGAAACTGAAACTCCTGACACTCGCCCTGTGCGGCTTCTCGATCCACTCCGCACTCACGGCCCAATCGAAACTCTCGCTCAAAGACATCTTCAACAAAGACGCCGTATCGGGCGTGGTCGATGCACTGACCGGACAGAAAGAAATTACGGTAGCCGACCTCCAGGGCACATGGACTTACGCCGCACCGGCCGTCGAATTCGAAAGCGACGATCTGCTCAAAAAAGCGGGAGGTGCGCTGGCCGCCTCGCAGGTCGAGGAAAAACTGGCGGACATCTACTCCAAAGCGGGTATCACCCCGGGCAAATTCTCCTATACGTTCAACGCGGACAGTACGTTCACCTGTCTGCTGGGCAACAAAAATATAAGAGGTACCTTCGCCATCGACAACGAAAAGAAACAAATCGTCCTCCGCTATCAGGCCATCAAAGGACTCATCGACACAGGCTCCGTCGAGGCCGGAATCGTCCAATCGGGCGACAAGCTGCAAATGCTCTTCGACGCCGACAAACTGCTCAAGACGGTCACGCTTCTGGCCAACGCCACGAAAATCAACGCACTCGCCACGTTGAGCAAAATCGCCGAATCCTACGACGGCATGCGCATCGGTTACGAACTGACCAAGTAACCTGCCTGCATCCGCATCGTCCCCCACAAGCCGGAGCCGCACGACCTTGCGCTCCGGCTTTTTTTTGCGGAAACGGGCCGACGAAAAGCCCACGCGACGATTTTCCGGACCGCGGCTTTCCGTCCCGACAAAAGAGAAGTCCGGAAAGATCACCCCCGGAACACGGCCGAAGGTTCCGGATCGCGGGACCGGAGTTCCGTCCCGCAACGGGCTGCGGATACGGCATCCTGTCTACCAGTCCGACAGCGGATGGTGACGCTCCACGTTCTGCCGCAGGTTCTCGTTGTCGAGGTGCGTATAGATTTCCGTCGTGAGGATCGACTCGTGCCCCAGCAGTTCCTGCACCTGCCGGATATCGGCTCCGCCCTCGAGCAGATGCGTGGCGAAGGAATGACGGAAAGTGTGGGGGCTGACATTTTTCGTGATGCCGGCTTTGGCTACCGCGTCGCGGATGATGTAGAAGACCATGATCCGACTCAACTTCCGCCCCTTGTTGTTGAGAAAAAGAATGTCGGCATGTTTCGCATCGACGGGCAGCGTCCGCCTCTGCTCGATGTAGAGCGTAACGAGCCGGACGGCCTCGGCGCTCACCGGGACGAGGCGCTGTTTGTCGCCCTTGCCGATCACGCGAAGGAATCCGTCGTCGAAAAACAGCTCGGCCAGACGCAGCGAGACGAGTTCCGAGACGCGGAGGCCGCAACTGTACAGCGTCTCTATGATCGCCCGGTTGCGGTGGCCGAAAGGCGTGCTCAGGTCGATCGCATCGAGAATCGCGCCGATCTCCCCGACCGAGAGCACGTCGGGAAGTTTGCGGCCCGGTTTGGGCGAGTCGATGAACTCCGTGGGCAGGCTTTCGATCCGGTCGTTGAGAAGCAGGTAATTGAAAAAGCTCCTCATGCCGCTCAGAATACGGGCCTGTGTAGTTTTCTTCGCCCCCCGGTCGTAAA
>UROX01000060.1 GCA_900549685.1 uncultured Alistipes sp. | reverse complement strand
AGCTGGTGGAAATCTGCACGACCAACGGCGGGAGCGTACGGAAGGGAGACGTGATCGCCCGGCTCGACTCCGAAACGATGATAAAATTCTATTACCTGCCGCTGTCCCTGGCCCTCCTGTCGGCGGGCTGCACCCCCAAAACGACCGAACAGGAAGACTCGAACGCCGCCAAACTGGAATATGTAGCGGAAAAAACGATCGTCGATACAGTCGTATTGCGCCAACAACCATTCAACAAACAGATCGTAGGAAACGGAAAATTGCGGGCTGCGACCAAAAGCGTGCTGCGTTTCGCCACCTCCGGAGAGCTGGTGGAAATCTGCACGACCAACGGCGGGAGCGTACGGAAGGGAGACGTGATCGCCCGGCTCGACTCCGAAACGGCCCGCCTCAACCTCGAACAGGCCCGCCTCAACCTCGACAAAAGCAGGATAGACCGGATCGATGCACTGATCGGTTTCGGCTATTCGGACACGACCAACATTCCGGACGAGCACCGCAAGGTTGCCGATATCCGCTCCGGTTACGCCTCAGCGGTCAATGCGCTCAAACACGCCGAAATCGCCCTGGCCAATACGACGCTGACCGCTCCGTTCGACGGCAAGATCGCCAACCTTCAGGCGAAAGTGCACGAACTGCCGCAGGGCGAATTCTGCACCCTGATCGACGACAGGGCTTTCGACGTAGATTTCAATCTGCTGGAAGCCGAAATCGGGTTCGTCAAGGTGGGACAAAGCGTCAAGGTAGCGGCATTCAACGAGCCGGACCGATATTTCAACGGCAAAGTCACGCAGATCAATCCGATGGTGGACGACAAAGGCCAGATCAACGTCCGGGCGCAGGTCGCTAACCCGAGCGGCAAACTGCTGGAAGGCATGAACGTCTCGGTGCTGGTCGAAAACCTGATTCCGCAACAGTTGGTGGTACCCAAGAGCGCCGTAGTCATCCGGGACAATCAGGAAGTGCTGTTCCGGCTGAGTCCGGAAGGACGCGCCATGTGGACCTACGTGAACGTCCTGCTGTCGAACAGCGATTCGCACGTCGTGTCGGCCAATACGGGGAAAGGCGCGGAACTGAATGTGGGCGATATCATCATCACATCGGGCAACCTGAACCTGGCGGACAATTCCGAAGTCGAAGTAAGATAGTAACCCGCCCGTCTCCCCATGTTTTCCGACAACCCGCGCCGCACGATCCCGTTTCGGCCTCGCAAGAGGCTTTCGGATCGGTTCCGACCAGCGTTTTCGGAATTTTCCCGGCCGGCGAGAACAGGAATCAGCAATCCCGACAGTCCGTATTCTCACTTCGACAGACAGACGACCGGCACGACACAACATCGGTATCGTCCCGGAAAGGAGAAAATGCCACAAACCGAACCGTGACGAGCCGCACGTAAAATCCCAATTCCGTATAACCTTTTTTGAATCGTATCCATGATCCGACGCCTGATAGAACGCCCCGTGGCCGTAACGATGAGTCTGATCGCCGTGCTGACGCTCGGGATCGTAGCCATCGGCCTGCTCCCCGTATCGCTGATGCCCGATATCGAAATTCCACAGATCACCGTCCAAGTGTCCGACGACAACGCATCGGCCCGGGAGCTGGACGCCATGGTCATCAAACCATTGAAAAACCAACTGATGCAGGTATCCAACCTGAAAAACATGCGGACCGAGGCCCGGAACGGTGCGGGAACGATCTTCATGGAATTCAATCACGGAGCCGACATCGACTACCTGTTCATCGAGACCAACGAGAAAATCGACCGGGCCATGGGCGCGCTTCCCAAAGAGCTGAACCGCCCCAAAGTCGTGAAAGCCAGCGCGACGGACATTCCGGCGTTTTTCATCAACATGACCCTCTCGGACGAGGAGCAGCGAAAGGCGGACGCCGTTTCGTCCAAGTCGAAAGAGCTGTATCCCGTCGCGCCCAAGTTCATGGAACTGTGCCGTTTCGCCGAACAGGTGATCGCCAGACGAATCGAACAAATCCCCCAGGTGGCGATGGTGGACATCAGCGGCGTAGCCTATCCCGAGCTGTTGATTATTCCCGACAAAGAGAAACTCGAATCGCTCGGCATCAGCGAACAGACCCTGACCCAGGCCATAGAAAACAACAACATCAAGCTGGGCAACCTGACGATCCGGGACGGAGAGTATCAGTACAACATCCGTTTCGAATCGGATATCATGAGCAAACAGGACATCGAAGAAATTTACCTGAACCTGCACGACCGCCTGTACCGTTTCAAGGATCTGGCCCAGGTGATCGAACATCCCCAACGTCGTCAGGGAATGGTCCGCTCCGATTCCCGGGAGGCCATCTCTCTGGCGGTCATCAAGCAATCCGACGCGCAGATGAGCGACCTGCAAACCGAGATCAACAACCTGATGGGACACTTCGGTGCCGAATATCCCGACGTGAAATTCACCGTCACCCGCGACCAGACCCAGCTCCTCTCCTACTCGATCGACAACCTGCGCAGCAACATCATCGTCGGTGCCGTGCTGGCCTGTCTGATCCTGTTCCTGTTCATGCAGGATCTGCGGACTCCGCTGCTCGTGACCATCACGATTCCGCTGGCTCTCGTCGTATCGCTGCTGGGATTCCATCTGCTGGGCATCACGATCAACATCATCTCGCTCTCCGGTCTGGTACTCGGAATCGGCATGATGGTCGATAACTCGATCGTCGTCATCGACAATATTTCCCAGCACTGGGATCGCGGCGAACCGCTGAAAACGGCGGTCCCGGCCGCAACGAACGAAGTGTTCGCTCCGATGCTCAGTTCGGTGCTCACGACCTGTTCGGTATTCCTGCCCCTGATCTTCCTCAGCGGCATCGCAGGCGCGCTGTTCTACGACCAGGCCATGGCCGTCGCCATCGGTCTGTTCGCCTCTCTGCTCGTAGCGATACTCGTCATACCGGTATACTACTACCTGTTCTACCGCAAAAACACGTTCCGTCCGAAAAACCGGTATCTGGAAAAACTGAACATTATCGACTTCCAGGACGGATACGAACGGACCCTCAAGTGGTTTTTCCGCCATCAACGTTTCGTCTGGGGTACTTTTCTCGCGACTCTGCCCGCCATCTGGCTCGTATACAAGGCTATCGACAAAGAGAAGCTGCCGCCCATCACACAGGACGACACGCTGCTGGTCATCGACTGGAACAACCGGATATCGCCCGAAGAAAACGACCGCCGGACGAGCGAGCTGATCGCCGAAGTCGCCGACCTCACGGCCCAGCAGACGACCATGACCGGCATCCAACAGTTCATTCTTTCCCACACGAAGGAACAGAGCGTTTCCGAGGCCACGGTGTACATCCGGGCCGCAGAGACCGATTCACTGCCCGCGATCAAACGCAGGCTGTCGGAGCGTATTCTCCAGCGTTATCCGGACGCCATGTTCCGTTTCGAAGTGTCGGGCAACATATTCGACATGATCTTCTCGCAGAAGGAGCCGACACTGGTCGCCCACCTCAAGCCGAACAACGGCCGGGCACCCGAACCCGACAAACTGAACCGGGTGTTGAGCGAACTCAACCGCGCCCTGCCCGACGCCCATATCGAACCGGCTCTGTGGCAGGAACATCTGTTGTATGTCGTCAAACCGCAGATGATGGCCCTCTACGGCGTGAACTACAACACCGTATTCTCCGCCCTGAAGAAAGCGATGAACCAGTCGCAGCTTTTCGCCATCAACGCAGGTACCTACTCGATTCCCGTCATCAGCGGAGACCGCATCCACCAGAGCTCCGACATTCTCGCCACCAAAGTGACCAATGCACAGGGCACCGACATTCCGCTGTCCCTGCTGGTCGGCGAGAGCCGGAGCCGGGACCTGAAAAACATCGTCTCGGGACCCGAAGGCGACTATTATCCGGTCAATATCTCCGCAGACAACAAAGACGTTCCCCGGCTGATGGAGACGATCGACCGCGTGGTACGAGAAAACGCAGATTTCGACGTCAGTTATTCCGGCGCATACTTCTCGAACCGAACGATGATCTGGGAACTGCTCATCGTGCTGACCGTGGCCCTGTTGCTGCTCTATTTTATTCTCGCCGCACAGTTCGAATCGCTGGTACAGCCGTTCATCATCCTCTCCGAGATCGTCGTGGACATCTTCGGGGCGGTCCTCGTGCTGTGGCTGCTGGGCAGCAGCATCAACCTGATGTCCATGATCGGCATCATCGTCATGTGCGGTATCGTCATCAACGACTCCATCCTGAAGGTCGATACGATCAACAAACTCCGGAAGGAAGGCCACTCGCTGATCCGGGCCATCATGGAAGGCGGATCGCGACGCATCAAGCCCATCCTGATGACGAGCCTCACGACGATTCTGGCCGTGGCGCCGTTCCTTTACCGGGGAGACATGGGGTCGGACCTCCAGTACCCGCTCTCCGTAGCCCTGATCGGAGGCATGATCATAGGAACTTTCGTGAGCGTATTCTATGTTCCCGTGTTCTACTATACGTTGTACAGGAAAAACGGTAAACGATGAGCAAAGACGAACAGAACATCTTCTCGCGAATATCCTCGTTCTCGGTCATCCTGATCGTGATCGTTCTGGTCGTGATCGGAGCCGGCATCATGCCGCTGCTGAACGTACAGCACACGCCTTCGGGCGAGCAGCGGGGCGTGAGCGTCAATTACGGATGGCAGAACGCCTCGGCCCGGATCATAGAAGCGGAAGTCACCTCCAAAATCGAAGGCATGATCATGTCCGTACAGGGAGTGGAACATGTCAATTCGGTCACCTACCAGGGCGGAGGACGGGTCAATGTCACGTTCAAAAAGAATGTGAACACCGATGCCATGCGGTTCGAAATCGCGTCCCTGATGAGACAGCTCTACCCGAAGCTGCCTCCCGGAGTCTCCTACCCCGCGCTTTCCGCGGCCTCGTCCGGCGAACAACTCAGCCCGATCCTGACCTATACGCTCAACGCGGGCATACCGACCTTAGAGATCCAGCGGTACGCCGAAGAACACATCGTCAAACAGCTCGCCCTGATTCCGGGCGTCAGCAAGGTGGAACTCTCGGGCGCGACCCCCTATTACATCGAAATCCGGTTTGACCCGGCCAAACTCACGCACTACAACATACAGCTCGGCGAACTGACGACCGCCATCAGGACCGGCACGACAGGACACAACGTCGTGGGCAATGCGACGGAACTGCATGCGGACAGCATTCCGCAGCAAATCACCGTTCTGCTGGGCAACGGCAGCGAGAAGGTCGATTTCGAGACGATTCCGGTCAAAAACGTCGATGGACGGATCGTCCTGCTGCGCGATCTGGCTACGGTCACCTACAAGGAACAGCCGCCCGCCTTCTACTTCAGGATCAACGGGCTGAACACGGTCAATCTGACCGTGACGCCCGAGAAATACATCAACACGATCAAGCTCGCCGACCAGGTCAAGAAACGCATGGCCGAACTGGAAAAAACATTTCCGCAGAAGTTCTCCGCCACGCTGGCGTTCGATTCGTCGGAGTACGTCAAAGCCGAACTCCACAAGATCGTTCTGAGGACGGTGCTGTCGGTCGTGATCCTGCTGCTGTTCGTCTATCTGGTCAGCCGCAAGCTCCGCTACCTGTTCATCATCGCGGTTACGCTGGCGGCCAATATCTTCATCGCCTGCATCTTCTATTACCTGCTGAATCTCGAAATCCATCTCTATTCGCTCGCAGGCATCACCGTCTCGCTCGGGATCATCATCGACACGTCGATCATCATGGTCGATCACTACGGCTATTACCGCAACCGCAAGGCTTTTCTCGCGATCCTGGCAGCCGTGCTGACGACGATCGGATCGCTGCTGATCGTATTCTTCCTCCCTCCCCAGCAAAAGGCGAATCTGGTCGAGTTCTCGGCCGTCATCATCGTCAATCTGGCCATATCGATCTTTATCGCTCTGGTTTTCGTCCCTGCCCTGATGGACAAACTGCCGATCCGGCAAAAAAAACGGAGCCTGTCGCGGCGCAAGGCCAAACGGTTGTTGGTTTTCAACCGCATCTACGGCCGATATATCCTGTTCGGGAAGCGGCACAAATGGATCTTCATTCTCATCATCCTGCTGGGATTCGGCCTGCCGGTCCACATGCTGCCCGTGAAAATAGAGACGAAACAGGGCGAGAAACAGAGCTGGGGAGCCAAACTCTACAACAATACGATCGGCCACAAGTGGTATCAGGAAAACATCAAGCCCACGGTCGATAAATCGCTGGGCGGCGCCCTGCGGCTGTTTATGACCGGCACCTCCGGCAAGAACTACAACCGACAGCCGGTACGGGCCACGCTCAACATTTTCGCGGCCATGCCCGAAGGATGCACCGTCCAACAGCTCAACGACGTCATGAAATCGATGGAAAACACGTTGAGCCAGTTCGACGAAATCGACATGTTCCGGACCAGCATCTACGGATACAACAACGGCCACATCCAAGTGACGTTCAAGAAAGAGGCCGAAAAAAGAGGCTTCCCGATCTACCTGAAACAGATCGTCATCGGCAAGGCCGCGCATTACGGCGGCGCGACGTGGAGCGTGACCGGAATCGACGAACACGGATTCAACAACTCGATTTCGACGGGATACAAATCGCAGCGGCTCGTCCTCAGCGGGTACAATTACGACCGGCTGTACCGTTATGCCGAGGAAACGGTCCAGCGACTGCGGAAGAACAAGCGCATCGAGGACCCGGGCGTCTACGGCCATGTCTCATGGAACCACGCACTCTCCCGCAACGAATACTACCTCGATTTCCACCCCGACAAAATCGCGCTCAACCGCACCAACCTGTACAGCCTGTACGGAGCGCTCCAGCAGCAGCTCTTCGCCCAACAGCTCACGACCTATTTCGACGGCACCACTACCCATCCCGTATGGCTGGTCTCGTCCGACAGGGAACGCTTCGACGTATGGCATCTGGCCAATGAATACCTGCCGGTCAATGGAAAAGAAATCCGTTTCTCCGAACTGGGCGAGTTGGCCAAACGCCGCACGGGCAACGACATCTACAAGACGGACCAGCAGTACACGCTCATCGTCGCATACGATTTCGTGGGACCGGGAGAGCTCGCTGCCAAAACGATCTGGGACCAGGAGGACCGGCTCAACAAAGAAGTCCTTCCGGTCGGTTTCAAGGCCAAAGTCGAAGGATATTACAGGCCGTGGGGCAGCGCCCGCGACAAAAGCTACCTGCTGATTCTGCTGGTCATCGCCATCATCTACTTCTTCTGCGCAATTCTGTTCGAATCGCTCAAGGAGCCTCTGATCATTCTCACCCTGATCCCGATCTCGTTCGTCGGAGCCTTCCTGATCTTCGCCCTGACCGGCTACACATTCGACCAGGGAGGGTTCGCAGGCTTCGTTCTGCTGTGCGGCACGGTGGTCAATGCAGGGATCTATATCATCAACCAGTACAACATCACCCGCAAGGAAGCCAAGGGTCCCTCTCTGAGGAACTACCTCAAATCCTACAACCACAAAATCATTCCGATCATGCTCACCATCCTATCCTCGGTGCTCGGACTGATTCCGTTCCTGATCGAGGGCGAGTCGGAGGTATTCTGGTTCGCTTTCGCCCTCTGCACGATGGGGGGCATGGCATGCTCGATCATCGCACTGATCTTCTTCCTGCCCCTGTTCATCCCGATGGGGCTGCCGAAGAAAAAACGCAGGAAAAGAAAGAAAGCAGCCGCTATATCGCCCGCAATCTGAAAAACAGCAGCAAGCGAATTCCCGACAACGCGGGCCGATCCATCGGAGGATCGGTCCGCGTTGCTTTACACTCCCAACCGGACGCCCGCCGATCTGCCGCAAACGACCACACAACAACCCTCACCGCCCCTTTGCATTTCCCGAAACGCAATTACAAACCTCTTCCGAAACAGGTTCCGGCAACAAGTCCGTCCGCATATAAAGAGCGTATGTCCACGTGCGAGAGAGAGGACTCGAAAAATCGCCTCTTCCTCCGCCCCCCGGTCTATCCGAAAATGCAAGGTTCCACAGCCTTCGTCCCCGCTTCAACGGTATTTGCATATCTCCGATTCTGCGCCCGACACAATTCACAACAGCAGACAGGGCATCCGGATCGCCCCCACAGCGGAAACCGGAAATCCCTGCCCGAGAAACAAGACGGAGGCAACGAAGGCCGGCAGCCGAAGCACATGTCGCATGCGGTCACACCCTTCCATGTACCGACTCCGCACAGCCTCCACGCCTGCCCGAACGTATTTTTCCACAAACCGGAGACAAAAAGCGAATCCGCCCCGGTGACACGGCCTGCGGCCGCGAATCACCGGGGCGAATTCGCAAAATATCATCGGAAACTTCGGCCACCCCGATGCAAGCCAGGGCCGGACCGCATAGAACCCACAACCGGGACTGGGCAACCGGCCACCCCTCCGTACGAGCCTTCCGGGAAAGGTCCTGTCAATAAAAAATCTGCTTATCGTCCTCGTACAAAAAGATACGGTTTTCCTTACCCCGGGTGTGGTTGTGTATCCGCAACAGCGCGCTCCGGGGAACATTCGTATAGCGCAGCGTCTGATCCTCGCGCCCCGTCTGCACGCCCAGCGACTGCCATCCGTCCGCCGTCCAACGATACAGTTCGTATACCTCGCCCGGCACGATATTGTTGTCGTCGCTACGGGGATTATACCTGATGCGGGTAATCCGATAGGGTTTTCCGAAATCCAGCCCGACGTATCCCTTGTCGTCCGGCACCGCATAAAAGAAACTTTCACGGTTGCCGTCGATCATCTCCCGGGCGGTATTGCCATACATGCCGGGATTGCCGAACGGTTTTCCTTTCAACGGCACCTCCCGGCCGTTCTCATCGAGTCCCCAGAACTCGAGTTCCGCAATGAAATTGTATTCCTTGCCCGTCCCGAAATAGAAAATTCCGTAACGGGAAGGCGGCACCTCCCCGACCTCGACATGCTGACCGTAGTAAGGAATCTTATCGACCGCATGAAGGAGGACCGTATCGGACAGGTCCGGCCGGTTGGCTGCCAGAAACCGGTTGCCCAGCATGACGTAAGCATAATACAGACAGTGGTTCCTGAACGGGACCTTGCTGCGTCGCCTCCGGATGCGTCTCCCCGCAGCCGTCGAGCCGCTCCATTTTTCCTTCGCCCGTCAGCAGAAACGGAGCTGCGGCAGGGATGACCGTCCCGTTCCGGTAGTAAGCCGGCAGATAAACGATATTTTTTCCCACTTTCCCGAACCTCGCCTTCCGGCCGCGTATCTTCCCCCATGCGACGGGAGTCCATGAGATATTGTCCGGATCGTAGCAACACAAATAGGCGAACTCCCCCGGCGAACTCTCTTTTTCCAGCGGCACGCAGATGTCCACACACTCGACGAAACGGTCGGTGATGTCTTCCAGCCCCCGGTTCTTGAACAGATGCGGAATATCTCCGCTCGGGGCGATGGAAGCCAGACCGTCCGGCTGGACCGCATAATTATACCGAAACACCTTAGGCACCGTCCGGCAGGTCCGTATCTGCACGTTCTGCGGAATCCCTTCCAGCGTCTCGCAATCGAACTTGAACCAGAACATATCGTTCACGAGGTCTTCCCGGTCTTTGGGACTCGGCAGCTGCTCGTTGTTGTACCGCTCCCGGGGAGGCTCTCCCACGATTTCGGTCCAGTGATGCCCCGCATTCGAGTTTCCCCAATACGGAATGAAATTCAGAACGGCCGGTATCCCGAAACTCCGCATGGCCGCAATGACCGCCGTATTGGCCTCGACACACGTTCCCAGCCGGGCGAGCGTATAATTGCGCATCGTCGTCGGCCACATGAAAGGGAAGCTCTTGAAAAAAGGTCCGTCCTGCCCGAAGTTGTTCTTTATGGTATCGTCGAGACACCGCCCCGCCTCGACATAAGACCCGTTCGCATAACGGGCCAGGGAATCCGCATATTTCTCCCGGAAATACCGCCGGGCGCCGCTCCAATAGTCGCTGCTGCTTTTATAGGGCAGAATATATCGGCAAAAGGTATCGAAGTCGATCCGTTCGCTCCACGGTGCTCCCCGCCACGCCTCGAAGGCCCGGTCGATATGGTCGATCAGAAACCGCGCGGAAACGAACGTATCGTCGCAGCGGTATTTTCCGGCAATGCGGGCCGCCGAATCCGGCAACAGGTTCTTCAGGCTGTCGCACAGATAATAGTAAATCCGCGTATCCTCATACTTCCCGTTCCGACGGATATATTCCGCGAGAAGGTCATAAAACGGCTGAGAGCCTGCCACCGAAGCCGAGTCCAGACTGATCTTGTCGAACATGTTCGCGATCAGAAATTCGGCCGCCTCGCGTTTCTGGGGATCGTCCTCGAAATGTTTCAGCACGGCCAGCAGCTCCGCACTGTTTTCGCCGGCCTGGATGAAAGTCGCCTTCAGCAAGGCCTCCCGGGTCTTTCCGGCCCTGTCGCAGGCCCAGCATGCGAGGAGGACAAAACAATAGCAAACGATTTTTTTCATAACGTTCTCTTCTTTCCGTATTTTCACAACACACCCCTCAGTCCGCGGGAGATACATTCGCCACCACGCCCACGATGAATGTCTCGGGCACGTATCCGAAGTACCGGGAATCGTGCGAATCCGCCACGTTGTCCCCCGCCATGAAATAATAATTTTCCCTGAAAGTATACCGCTCCAGCGGACGTCCCGCCAGATAGATTCCACCGTCCCGCTTCTCCGGCTTCCGTCCCGTCTCATACTCTATGATGAACCGGTACGGCTTGTAGTTCAGCGTATCCAGCGCGACGCTCGTCCCCTTGCGAGGGACATAGATCGGCCCGAGATTCTTGGTCGTCCAATGCGCCTCACCCTCGTCGAAAACGGTCGATCTCAACACGCCCGGAGCGATCGCGCTGTCGGGAACGGCGGCATACGCCAGCTGGTTGGGCACATACCCGACGGTATCGCCGGCAGGCAGCAGGCGGTACAGGCCGTCCCGGATCGCCAGCGTATCGCCCGGCACCCCGACACACCGCTTCACATAGACGATGCGCATATTGAACCCGATCCCGGGCACCGTATCGTTGCCGAACGGATAGTTGAAAACCACGATGTCGTCGTTCCGTATGCCTCGGAACCCCGGCATGCGCCACACCTGCAGCGAATCGCCCTCCATGAACTTCAGGTTCTTATAAATCCTCGCCCCGAAAACCAGCTTGTTCACCACGAGCCGCTTCCCCGGTTTGATCGTCGGATACATCGAATACGTCGATACGGGAAAAACATCGCAGACGAATATCCGGACGAGAAAATACACGAAGACAGCAAGTGCGAACCCCCACGATATTCTGACGAACGCGAGCGCCCAGCCCCTTATCCTGCTCTCCGAATTCCGCATCTGCATCCGGTCTATCGATTTTCCGGTACCTGCCGCCCGAATTTTCGGCTCACGATCTCGAGGTATCGGGTCGTCAGGTCGGGCAACGCCTTTTCCGGCACGAAAGCCTCCCCTATGCTCATGTCCCCGTACAGGACGAAGTAATAGGGAGCCGACAGGTCTTCCAGCGGCGTGTCCAGCGTCCCGACATTGAACGCAGGGAGCCACCCGGGATTATGCTGTTCGTTGAAATGCCGGAACAAACGGTTCTCCTCGTGTTGAGCCAGAATGACGATACGGCCGGGAGGAAAACTGTCCGCCATTTTCCGAATCTTGAGCAACGCGAAATCGACGCACTGCGGACAGTACGTTTCCTTATAGCGACACACCAGCACCGGCCCGTCCCCGACGACCTCCCTGAGCCGCCGCACCTGTTTCGAGGTGTCGATGATCTCGACATCCCCGAGTCGCGACCGGTCGTAATGGATCATGGTCGCCACACAAGACGACAGATAGTCCAGCCGGAAAGACGACACGGCTTCGCGCTGGATCAAGGAGTCTTTCAGGGCGATCTCCCGCCGGCATTCCCGCACCCGTTTCACTTGCATAAAATCCACGAACAACAGAAACGCGACCACGGTTGCCGCCACAAGAATCGGTAGTTTGTTTTTCATAATCAATCCATTAATCGGCCGCCGGCGCATCCGGCTCCTTGAGTGTAAAGAACAACAATACGGGATCGTCGTCCTCAGACAAACCATCTTCTATTTTCTCTGCCAAATCCTGATATCTTTGATCTGCTCGAGGACAAGCTATGTCGCATAACTGATAGGCAGGCACAACAGAAATAAACTGATCCCCATAAACAAAATTGACCATCCCCACATAAATACCCAGCCCTGTGGAAGAACGATTGCCCAAATGATAACATTTCTTCGTTTTTTTCGAAAACAGAATGGTCGGCTCGGATCCCAGAATTCTGAAAAAAGCAAAATGGTCGTTCTCAAAAAATTCTCCGCCAAACTTCGTTTGCTCTAACTGCGACATAAGTTTTTCTTTAGTCAAACCGTCCCAGAAATTCGCAATTCCGCCCACCGGACTCAGGTCGATCCAATACCGGGCGATCAGACCTTCGGGAGTCACCTGATAGACCGTATCCGAATAAACATGGGTCGCGTATACCCGGTCATCGAACTGTTTTACATTAGGAGAACTCCACGAACTAAGTTCTCTACTGAATTGATTCGGCATAAAACTTTTCCGGATTTGCAGAGTCGTATCCACACAGTAGAGCAGGTCCTTGTTGCGCGGATAGGACGCCAGCCCAGGGTCTTGCTCTTCCAATCCGTATGTCGCCAGGAGGATATTTTCCTCATCGAGGTATCTCATGCGCAAGGGATAAAACGGGAGTTCTTTGCGGAACAGGAAGTTTCCAGCCAGATCGTAATACAGTATCTTTTTGCCATGATTGTCCAGAACGGCGACCCGTTTCCAGTCTGGAGTCAAAGTGACATCCGATATGGCCACATATTCCTGAGGCCCCCGTCCTTTCCGGCTGATTGTTGCCTGCAACTGCCCCTGCCGGTCGAAGACGAAAATGGTTTCCGACTGGTTATAATCCGCCGCGATAATATGATCTTCCGTGACCCACAGGGCGTCGATAGCTCCCACCGGATTGTTTTTCGTGCTGCGCAACTTTACATAGTCTATCTTGCTGATGATGGAATCCAGCGGCATATCATCTTGCAGAGCACATACGATCGTGTCCATGCAAGTAACGTCCAACACAGCAGCCCTGCCCGTCTGTTCCGTATTTCGACTGCATGAAAACAGCAACAGACAGACAATGACAAAAG
>UROX01000059.1 GCA_900549685.1 uncultured Alistipes sp. | reverse complement strand
GGCAATAAGCACGAAAACATCGACGATCTCGTACTTGTCGTCGTAGAGCCGGAACGGCTTCTCCTCGGGCGCAAACTGCGTGATGTTCAGATAGTCGAATTTCATGATCCTGTTCCCGATGGCATAGAATCCGTACCGGACGGAAAAGGCTCCGAACCACACCGCGGCCTTGTGGCCCACTTCGGCCGGAATGGGAATGACAGTCTTGAGTGTCAGCGGATCGTTGGCTAAAGAACTCGAATAGGCATTGTATACATAAAGGAAATAGTCGTTGCCTTTACGCACGACCAGATGCATCAGGTAAGGATTGTTGTTCCCCTTGCCGGTAGCTTCGGAAAAGGCCCCGCACAGTTCGTCGGCCGTCAACACCGATTCACCGCCGGTTCCCGGAACCGGCGTGGCGGGTTTGTTGTACTGTTGCAGGCAGCCGACCGTTCCGTCCTCGTAGAGCACGAACAACGCACGCTTATAGCGCATGAACTGCTTCGAGCCGATGACCTGCCGGATGTTTTCGGCCATGACGAACGCCTCGTCGTCGAAGACCGGCGTTTTTGCATCGGTCCCGTTGAACATGTGGATCTTACCGTTCGCCACCACATACTTGGCTCCGCCCGTAGCATAGAATGCCGACGTGATTTTCACATCAGGAGCATTTCCCACATAAACGCGGCCGTTGACCGGTGAAACGATTTCGCCCATATTGGCCGTAAAATCCTGATCGCCGTCGGTATCCACCATGCTGACCGTAGCGCCGCACGAGGGGCTTTTGTCGGTGAATACCGCCAGTTCGGATTTCGCACAGACCGCTCCGACGTAGCGGCCCTCGATACGCTCCGAACTTCCGTTCACACGGGCGACCATGCCGGAAAACCAGCGGGTGAAACCGTTCTTCGGCGAGATCGTCGAGGCCGACGTTCCCGTCGTCTGGATCGACATCCATTCGACGCACCCCTCCTCGGTCTCGTACAAAGCGAGGAATTTGGGCGTGTAGCCGTTCTGCACCTTGAATTTGAAAGTCGACCGGAATTCCAATCCGTTGAGTTTGTTTCTCACCACGAAACTCCCCGGAATATCCGTATTGAGTTGATACGACTTCGGAAGGTAGATTTCCCAATCAAGGTTTTTCTCGGTAGAGATCACCTCGCTTTTACCCACGATCCACTCGTATTCGTAATCGCTTTCATTGCATCCTTCGGGCAGTACGACCGTCGGTTCGCAGGTGAAGCGGTCGCCCAGATAAAGATCGCTTTCGACCTCCACGCCCTCGACCGAAACCACATAATTGGGATCGGAGCCGATCTCGCCGTCCCTGTCTCCGTAGCACGACACCGCCGCAAGCGCTGCCAGAGCCAATATATATGTTCTGCTGTTCATAATCATTCAACCGTTAGCGTCATTCATCAAAAAAGATTCTGTTACCCGTCGCCTGGTCGTAGACTTCGTTCTGCTCGAAATATTCCGTGCAGACGGCGATCCAGTAATCCAGAGCGAGACTGGTTCCGGCATCCTTCCAGTCGGGATCGGTAATGCCGCTGACCTCCAAAAATTTGGCGCATTTCACCGGATGATAGGTATATCTGTTGAGTTTGGAGGTATTCTCCCAGAAAGCGGGCGGCGTGTTGACGTTTTTCACGAACGACACCTCCACCCACTGATATTCGGGCAGTCCAGCCACGAAATTCTCATTCGGAGCCAGTTCGATGCGGAGTTTGTAATCATCGGTCTCGTTGAGCCGGGCAACATGGATCGTCAGCGGAAAGGTATCCTCGTAAAGCCCCTTGCGGAGAAGCTGCTTTTCGTCGAGCGTATATTCCACGCCGTTGACGGCATACTGCGACAACTCTTCGTTGACCCGGACCCGATATTCGCGGTCGCGGTCGTAATCGACGGCCCCGGTCAGGCGCACCGGAATATCCAGCGTG
Source organism: uncultured Alistipes sp. (assembly GCA_900549685.1). Taxonomy (GTDB): domain Bacteria; phylum Bacteroidota; class Bacteroidia; order Bacteroidales; family Rikenellaceae; genus Alistipes_A. The sequence goes on along the minus strand of UROX01000059.1, from coordinate 11,445 downwards.
TAGTCCCCGGCTCCCACGCCCAGAAAATAAGCGTTGAACTCATAGGACTCAGGATAAGTTCCGGGCCGGAATTCGCCTTTGGCGATGTTGAGCGAAACGCGGTTCGCATCATAGACCTCTATATCGCGTTCCCGGCACGCCCCCGACAGACAGACCGATGCGACCAGGAAACAAATCATCCTTTTATTCATGGCATTTACAGATTAATTACCGAAATCGTTTTCATTGTCAGGCCGCGGGAAAGTATATGCCTGCGGAGCTATCGCAATGGTGTTGCCGTTGTAATTTCCGTTGTCCACACGGTCCATATTGAGCCGCTTGTAGTAGAAAAACAACTGCCCCTCGCCCTTGAAATCACAAATATATTCGCGTGTCAGGGCCGTGCGCAGCGCATCGGCGGAGATCGACGCGCCGAGTTCCGCAATACCGCGGTGACGCTTGAGCGTATTGATGTAGGACAACGGTGCGGGATCGAGCTGCGGAGCGTTCATCACGGCCTCCTCGGCGATCAGGTACATTTCGCTCAGTTTCAGCATCGGAGTGCAGGCCTTGGGATACTTGTAGCTGTCGGCCGCCAGTGAAGAACGCTTGTACTTGATCAGATTGATCCTGTTCATCGAATTGTAGGCGAGCCATGCATTCAGGCGCAGATCGCCCGCTTCGTAGCAGTTGGACGAAGTGACCGTGTCTTCGGAAAGCCCCTCGTAATAAGTCCGTGCGCTCGCCGTGATCCGATCGTTGTCGAGGGCGAACACCAGTTCGGGCGTAAACACCCGGTTCGACCGCAGCTCCTCGCCGTAGGAATCGGTTTCAGCGATCTCCGGTGCGGTGATAAACCGGAATTTCTCCGAGGCGATGACCGTCGTCGCCTCATCGTAAGCCGTGGCGTAATCGCCCGTGTAAAGGGCGATACGCGCACGCAGCGCGCAAACGGCATAATAGTTCATACGCTTGGTACGGTCGTAGGAGACATACGGATCCGTCGACTTGCGTGGGACGACGATCGGATCGCGGGTTTCAAGCAGGGATTTCGCCTCCGCAAGTTCTTCCATCAGCTGCGCCAGCAGCCGCTCCGACGTATAACGTTCGCCGATCGTCGCATCCCAGGAGGTTTTCCACGGGACATTGTTCGATTCGGCATTGACAGCATACGGTTCGTTGAACATACGCACCAGGTCGAAATACATGTAGGCGCGCATGGCGAGCATTTCCGCAAGCATGATCTCCCGCACCCCCTCTTCGAACAGATCCCGTTCCTCGCGGCGCAGTTTGTCGATGACCAGATTGGCGTTGAAAATGTTGTTGTACATCGTGAGCCACAGATCGTCGATGATCTCCTTCGAATCGTCGTTCGCATAGTCGTAGGCCGCCCATTTGCGACGCGTCTCGTTGTTGGCCGACACGGTATACTGCCCGGTCAGCGGTTCGAGGGCGGTCAGCGCCACGTAACCGCCGTACAGATTGGCGTCGCCCATATTGACGTACACTCCCGTAACAGAATTGTAGTAACCTTCAGCCGCATCGAACATGTCGTCGATGTCCACCTCCGATTTGGACGTAACGTCCAGCCACTTGCCGCACGATGCGAGCAGCAGTACGAACATCGCAGATATTTTTGCAAGATTCTTCCTTTTCATTGCTGTGCCGTATTAAAAATTGACTTGAGCCGAAAAACTGATCGTCCGGGCATAGGGATACGCCAAACCGCGCTCCTGACGGATCGTCGACAGGTAGAAAAGTTCGTTGGCCGTAAGCTGGAGCCGCAGCATGGAGATTCCCTTCCATCCCCAGCGTTCGACCGGGAAGGTATAGGCTACGCGGAGCGACGAGAGCGAGAGGCGGTTCTCGCGCTGGACGAAACGCGACGTGGAACGCGTCGGGGTCGTATCGTCGATGGCCTTGTAGCGGGCGATCTGACCGGGCTCTTTCCAACGTTCGGTCAATGCCCGCACGTCGTTGTTCACCGTAGGATCGGCCCCCTCGATCTTTTCATGCAGGGTGAAGTTGTAGCGATCGGCCCCGAACGAATAGTTGAAGCTGGCGCCCACCTCCAATTCCTTGTAACGGAAGTTGAAGCCGGTGTATCCTTCGAGCGCGGCTTCGCCGACGCCAATCGGAACCATATCCTCGTATTTCCAGACGTCGGTCCGCTCGCCGTCCTTCGTCAAAAACTCCTCGCGGCCCGTACCCGGATTGATTCCGAAACTGCGAACGCCGTAAATCGTATTGAGCGACTCCCCTTCCTTGAAAAGAAAGACATTGGCATCGCTGCTGCTTTCAGCGCGTTCGCCCACCATCTTGTTGTAATTTTTCAGCGTATTGGAAATTTTGCTGAGGATGTTCGAATTATGACGCCCGTTGAACGTCACCGAGAAGAGCATCTCCTTCGTGCGGACGGGTGTCACCGAGAGCGAAAAGTCGATACCCTTATTCACGATGTCGCCCTGATTGACCTTCAATTCGGAGAATCCGATCGACGGCGCGATGGTTACCGACGTAAGGCTTCCCTCGGTCGTGTTATAGTAATAATTCATGTCCAGATTCAACAGTCCCTTGAGCACGGTCAGTTCCAGGCCCACGTTGCGGTTGAATGTCGTTTGGCATTCAAGGTCGGGATTGCCCAATACCGAAATGCTCGTACCGAACATGTTGCCGTAGACCGGTTTGAGATAGGTGTACATGCTCCTGGACTGGTTCTGCGTGAAATTCTGGTTGCCGGTGGTTCCGATATTGGCGCGCAGGGCCAGCAGCGAGAAGACACCCCGGTCCTTCAAGAAACGCTCGTTGTGAATGTTCCAGCGCACACCCGCCGACCAATAGGGCGCGGTCTGCTGTTTGCTGCCGTAAATCGAAGAACCGTCGATGCGTCCCGTAAGATCGACCAGATAGCGGTCGTCGTAAGAATAGTTGGCGTTGAGGTAGGCGCCCGCCGAACGAACGATGGACTCATTGCCCGAAGGACGGGAGTCGGGTTCGTACTGCACGGCATAGGAGACATAGTCGAGCGCATCGTCCATGAACCCCGTAACGACATACCCGTCGGTCTCGTGTCTGACTTCGCGCAGGTCGCCGCCGACCACCGCCTGGACCAGATGCCGGTCGAGCTGCTTGGTATAGGAGACCATCAGTTTGCCGGCAAGCGTCATGTCCGTACCGTTGTTCAGCGTATACTTACCCCGCGCGTAAAGCACGCTGGGATCGTTCACATCGTTGTCGTTATCGCGGATATAGGAATAGCTCATGGGCGACAGATAGATGTCCGTGCGGTTGAAATCGCTGCTCACCGAAAAGTCGCCGCGCATTTTCAGCCCGGAAACGATCGTCCAGTCGATCGCCGTGTTGTTCGTGACATTGGTCACGTCGCCGTGTGTGAAACTGCTCAGGTATTTCGCCTCGTAAACGGGAGAGAGCTGCGACGACGAAACCGCAAGGTTCATTCCCTCCGGAGCCACGTTGTAAAGCGACAGCGTACGATAATAGGCGCCGTCAGCATCCTTTTCCCGGTGATAGGGAAGCGCTTTCGAGTAACTGGAGAACGATCCGTAAGGCGACTCGTCGCTCCGGGAGATGGAGAACTGCAAATCGTTGGTGATTCGCAGGCTCGAATGCGAATAGATCAGTTTCGTGCCGGCCCCGTAGGTCGTTCGGCCCGATTCCTTCATCACACCGTTGTTCTGCCCGAGCGACAGATTGACCTGATAACGCACGTTCCCCTGATTGGCGCGCAGCCGGTTGACGCTGCCCTCGATGATGACCGAATGACGGTGCTGCAAGCCCACGCGCAGCGGCTTCGAAAGCCAATAGGTATCGACGCCCGCAAGGATCTCCTTGCGGATCAGATTGTAGGAGTTGAGATAATAGCCGCCGTCCTCCCCTTCGCGAGCGGGATTGAACAGCCCGGACAGACGCTGGAATTCCAATGCCTGCGAAGCGTTCATCAGTTTGTACGACGACAAGTCGGGAATGTTCACGCCGCCCGTAAGCGTATAGCTCACCCGGAGCGCTCCGGGTTCGGGGCTTTTGGTCTCGATCACGATCACGCCATTGGCCGCGCGGGAGCCGTATATGGCCGATGCCGACGCATCTTTGAGTATCGTTACGCTCTGGATGCGGTTCATGTCCAGGTCATATACCTGTTGCACCTTGACCTCGAAGCCGTCGAGAATGAAGATCGGCAGGCTGGTCATCGTTTTCAGCGTGCTGCCCGAGATCTCGGGGAAACTGTTCTGTCCGCGGATCTCGATCTGCTCGGGGATATAGTTAGGGTCGGAACCGAACATCCCGCGCACATCCACGACCTGGAACGACGGATCGAAAACTTTCAGGGCGTCGAAGAAACTGTTGTTGTTCACCGTCCGCAGTTCATCGCCCTTCACGAGCACGGCCGTTCCCGTGAAGCTGTTCTTCGCCTTGGGCATGTATCCCGTAACGACCGTAGCCGCGATATCGTTCACCTCGGGTTCGAGATAGATATCGAACGAGCTCTGGTTATTCACCTCGATCGTCTGTTTTTTCATGCCCACGCACGACACGACGACCGACACGCGCCCCGAAGGCAGCGTCAGGCGGAAGCACCCCTTCTCATCGGTCGAAGCACCGTTGTGCCCGGCATCTTTCTGCACGACCGAAGCATAAGCGACCGGATTCTTGTTCTCGTCGAATACCGTTCCCGTGATTACGAATCCGGCCGGCCGACGATCGGACGCCGGGGCGGTTTTCTGGCGGGGGGGGGAGATCACGATCGTCCGGTCGACGATGTTGTAACTCAAAGCCACCGATGCGCAGAGCTTATCCAGCGCCGCGCGCAGTTCGACACCCGACACGTTGAAGCTGACCTTGCGGCTGTCATCCACATTCTGATTCACATAGAACACCTGATAGCCCGACGCCTTCTTAATTGCCTGAAAGACCTCGCTCAAAGGTCGGTCAGTCACGTTGATCGTGATATTCTGCGCCCGGACCAGACAAGGAGCCAACACTACGACCGTTACAAACAACAAACGCATGATACGCTCTGCAACAGTCTTCTTCACTTTTTCCGTATATGCAGCCATGATGATTTTTAAAGTTTAGAGTGCCTGTTTTACGTTTACGGAACCCTCCGGGATCGGCCACGTGTACTTATCGGCCGTCATGGTCAGCTCCGTGCCATCGGATCTGGGGATACGGGGGCTGTTCAGACGCTTGTAATAGTAAAACAACTGTCCTTCGCCGAAAAACTCACGGCGGTATTCCAGTTCAATGGCGTCGAGCAACTCCCCGACGGTAAGTCCGGACGTTTCAAGCCGCTCCGCCACCGTCGGAATGTCGCGCGCCTTCTGCAACTCGGCAACTCTCGCCGCCGCGTCCGCAATGTTGTCGGCCGACTGGCGGACGAGCGCTTCGGCCTCGATCAGGGCCGCCTCGCCCAACTTGACGAAAGGAATGCGGCAGGGCAGAACGCTCTCATTTCCCGCCACCGACGTGTAGCCGTTGAGAACGGAGTTCTCGCCGAATTTGTACGCCATGAACACGCGTGACGGATCGCTGTTGTCGAACCAGTCGCGGTAACGCGTATCCTTCGGATTGTCGAACAGAGCGGCATAATGCTTCGTCACGGATGCTCCGTCCCGACCGTAAAGCAAAGCCGCCGACCGCGGAAAACCTTCGGGAAGCGTCGCTATGCCGAAAAGATGCTCTCGCGAGAAACTGTAATCGTCGCCGTATTCACCCGGGCCGAAATAATAGAACAGGCGGTAGCGCTTCTCGACCTTCGTCTGGTGTTCGAAAGCCCGGACCGCATAGGCCGCGGCCTGCTCATAATCGCCCTTATAGAGGCAGACACGGGCCAGCAATGTCGTTACGGCATAGTAATTCAGGCAGAAGGTGCGCAGCCGCGAGTCGATCTCCCCGGGAAGCACGGTTCCCAGCGTAAAGCCATCCAACACGGGGTCCGTCGTTTCGAGTTCCGAAGCGGCCCGTTCGAGATCGGCGATCACCTTGCCGACGAACGCCTCGGTAGAGAGCGGCTCGGAAGCCGTCATTCCGAAACGGACCATATAGGGCAGTCCGACAAAACCCGGATCGACGGCATACGCCGGATGGAACAGCCGTAGCAGTTCGAAGTGCAGGGCCGCACGCAATCCGTAAAGCTCTCCCGTGATAATCCGCTTCCGGGATTTCGAATTGAACACGATCTTCGTAGTTTCGATGTGTCCGATCACGTTGTTGCAAGCCGCAATGGCCTTGTACATATCCACAAACGTCTGTTCGATGGCCGTGCGGAATGCGGCGTCGGCATAGTTGAGATCGGCTGCGGCCTGGAAATCCGTGCCGGCGGGCTGAAAGTTCTGCCCCATGAATTCCAGTTCGCCGACCGAAAGCATGCGGCCGTAGAGACTTTCCGAACGCAACTGGGTATAGACATCGGTCAAGGCGTTGAGAAAAGCGTTTTCATTGCGAAAAAAACGATCCTCGGGAATGGAAGTCCCGTCGGGAGTGGTATCGAACCATTCGTTGCACGACACCGACGCGACGCATAAGAACAACAGCAGATATATTTTTTTCATTTCGTATCTTCTTTAAGCGATTAGAAAGTCGCCCGAAGCGACAGCGTGACGGTCCGCGTATACGGATAGACCGTTCCGCGCTGCATGTCGACGCCCGAACAATAGAAGAGGTTGCTGCCCGTGAGATAAAGGGCCAGATTGCGCATATAGAGCTTGCCGGCGGCCTTGGCCCCGAAAACATACCCGACCTGCACAGCCGAGAAATTCAAGGCGTCGAACCGTTCCACGAACCGTTGCAGCCGGACCGGTTCGCCGTCGAACGCGCGGCGGAACTTCGGGTCCAGCGCCCGTCGGTCGAGATTATAGAGCGGACTGCCGAACTGCACATCGTACAACGTCTGGTTGAATGCCTGTCCGCCGATCCGGTAATCGAACGCAGCTCCGAAATGCCACCGTCCCCATGCCACGTTGACGCCGAAATTGCCTTTCAGGTCGGGTTCCGCACGGCCGGCCGCAACGGATTCGCCCGCAGCCCGTTCGGCAGTTCCGTCGAAAGAACTTTCCGCAGCATAGATCGCATTCACGGACTCGCCCTCCGACAGCGGAGCCTCGCCCTCCGACAACGCTTCGTTGTACCATGCCGCGAAGAATCCCGGCAGCTCCTCGATCCGGTTCCGGTTGTGGTTGCCGGACGTGAAGGCCGAGACGACAAGTCCCGGGCGGCTGTAAAGAGTCGCGTTCAGGTAATATTCCAGTCCCGAATTCCGGACCCTTCCTCCGTTGGAAACGTTATGCCGGTAACCGCTCGCCAGCGGCAGCCGGTCGACGGTCATAAGGTCTTTCGAATCATTGTTGTAATACTCGACGCGCAGCCGGAACGCATGCGCGAACTCTGCCTGCAACGCCACGCTGCGGCTCACGAGCGTACGCCATTTCAGATCGGGATTGGGCATCAGACCAACCGAAGCCCCGACCAGATAGTAGTTGTAGACATACTCGTTGTCGATATTGCTGCTGTAAGTGACCACATAGTCGGAATTCAGGGCGTCGACTGCTCCCGAAGTGCCGATCGCCGCGCTCAGCGTCAGGCGGTCGATCCAGTCGGCCCGGCGCATGAAATGCTCCCGACCGATGTTCCAAGCCGCCGACACGCCGTAAAACAGAGCCGTCCTTTCACCGGGCGCAAGCAACGACGAACGGTCGAGATGCGCCGTTCCGGCAACCGTATAACGCTCGTCGTAGGAGTAGTGCGCCGAAAGCGTTCCGCTCACCGTCCGGTCGTAATAGCGCCAGGCATAAGGCGTCGCATTCGGATCGTAGGCCTTGGTGAAAGAGATGTAGCCCATCTTGTCCGAAGGAATTCCCACGCCGGCATAACTTTCCATATTGTAAGTGCCGCTGAAAATCCCGGCTTGCAGCGAAGCGCCGTAGGACGACCGGCCGCACGAACCGCGATATGCAACATCCACCGCCCCGTCGTAAGTCTGGATCGATGACCGTGCAATTCCGTAACGTCCCGTATAGGAGTCGGTCGTCTGCGACGCATAGCGTATCGAACCGGGCGATACATAGGTGTCCGTGCGGATAAGGTCGCGCACGAACGAGAAGCGTCCGTTGACCGAAAATCCGGCTCCCAGATCCAGCGAAAGGCGTACGTTGTCGAAGATCGAATAGGTCCGGCATTCGTTGTGCGAACCGAGCGTCAGTTCGTAGAGCGGATTTTCAAACCGCACGGCATCCTCTTCGTGCCCCATCGTTTTGAGGTATCCCCCATGCCCATTATCGGGGTCGAGCCAACGGGGCGTGCGGGCATAGTCGCCCAGCGTACCGAAGAGTTTCGAATTTTTCTCTGTTTTGTCGTAAGTCAGATCATTCGAAATCCGGAACGACTTGTAACGATACTCGATATAGGCTCCCAGGCCGATAATATCCTTTTCCACGCCCTCGACGACTCCCTTTCCGGAGGGAGCTATACGCCCCGTCAGGGCATATTTCACATTGTCGTCCCCGCCGTCGACGGTTATCTTGTGCCGATGCCGGAAAACGGTACGCGTGAGTTGGTTCAGCCAGTCGACGTTCTTTCCCGACGCCTTATGCTGCTGCATCGAGGCGGCGCTGCCCGTCGTCAACCCCTCGCGTTCGATCAGCGCGAGCTGCTCCGAAGCGCTCATCAGATCGTAAGAGCCCAGATCGGCCCATTCCACGATGCCGTCGAACATGTAGCGCACCTTGAGCGGCCCTTTGATCGGCTTCTGCGTCTTCATCTCCACGACGCCGTCAGCGCCCCGGATACCGTATTGGGCCAGCGAAACGGGGTCTTTACGGATAATGATCTGCCGGACGTCGTTGATGTCCGTATCGAAAAACTTCCGGGCGTCGACCAACGCCCCATCAATGATATACAGGGGCCTCGACGGTTTGACGGCCTCATCCCTGGCCCACCGTTTCGAGCCGCGGACGGTCATGTCCCCCGCTCCGTAAACCGGGTCGGAGCCATGCTCCTGCTCCCACGAATTACTGATTGAAGGATCGTAAAATGAAATGGCCTTCCACAGGTCGACAGGATCGACCGCCCGGATTTGGGAGGCCGTAATCACGAGATCGCCGGCGGCGACACGATCCGCCTGCACGGGCAGCCGCAGCGCGGCGGAATCCCGCAAGGGAGATTTCGCAACGGCGACTCCGCTCCATACGACCAGGATCAGATGCAGCCAGAAACGGGCCGAACGGCAAACATTCAGAACGTAAATTTGCTTCATCAATTAATCGTTAAGGTTAGACATTCAATATGATACCAAACAGTCGGCAGGCTTTAGCGTCTGTCGACATACAACATTCCGTCTTCATAGCGGAGCGCGATCGGCATATGCGCTTCATACAGCACCCGGAACAGATAATCCAGACCTCCGTCCTTGCTGATCTGACCGGTAAACGTATATTTCTCCAAATCGGAGTCCGTAATGTCGTAGCGGAAGTTATACCAGCGGGAAACGATCCGCAAAGCCTCCGACAACGGGGTGTTTTCGAAAACGAACTCCCGGTCCATCCAGGCCGTGTAGACTTTGGTATTGACGCGTGCCACCGAGAAAATATCGGTTCCCGTTTCGTGAACGACCTGTTCGCCCGGAGTGAGAACGATTTCCTCTTCATTGCGGCCGTTATCGGGTATGATCCGCACGCTGCCTTCGACAAGCGTCGAACGACAGATCCGCTCATCGGCATAGGCCGTGACGTTGAATTGCGTGCCCAGCACCTCGATACTGTATCCATCCACCTCGACGACGAAAGGCCTCCCTGCATCATGCGCCACATCGAAATAGGCTTCGCCGACCAACGACACGGTGCGCACGTCCTTCGAGAATGCCGAAGGATAGACCAGTTCCGATTCCGCATTGAGATGAACGGTCGTGCCGTCTTCCAAAAGGACGGAATAATAGCCGCCGCGGGGAACCAGAAGTTTGTTCTGCACGACCTCGGCTTCCGCATCGGCCGTATACACCAACCGGTTGTCGTCGCCGCGCTCGATATGACCGCCCCGGACATCGAGCGACAACGACTCCTCTCCGTGCAGATCGTAACACTCGCCCCCATTTACGATCAGCCGGGCCTTATCGGTCGCAGGCGCATATTCGCGTGCGAGTTCGCAACAGACGCGGTCCATCGCCGTCTCGGCGTTGTCCCGATGCCAGTCGAAGCACGACAGCACAACAATGACTGCGACTGCGGCCGCAATTCCGTAATAGGACCGGCGACGATACATCGGTTTCGGTCGGTCGTGCATTTCCAGCCGCGCTTTCAGTGCGGCGAAAGTTTCGTCAAGCGGCAGCGGTTCCGCCGATTCTCCGGCATAGAACCTGCGGGCGCGTCCATAATATTCCCGATGCCGGGGATCGGACTGAAGCCATTTGTCGAATTCAGCCTGCTCTTTCTCATCCGCCGTATGATCCAGCACTTTACGGAAGAGGGTCCAATCAATCGTCTTTTTCGTCATAGAGTACAATGGCAACGATCCGGGATGCGCATTCACCCGATTGGGGAACGCGGATTGTTCCAGAAAAATGAAATCGCCGGCGGAGTACCGCGACCGGCAAGAACAGATACCTGACTAACCAAAACAACGACCCGGACCGATCGTTTTAATTAAAATAAAATTTCAGACGAAAAATGGGGGACAAACGGAAGCGATTTTTTACCAAAAAATCGTAAAAAAGCATTTCATGCCTTCCCGAAGGGCCTTCAAGGCCCGCTTGATATGCGTTTTGACCGTCGCTTCGGATACATGCATGACTTCGGCAATGGCCTTGATCCGCATATTTCCGACGAAATGCATTTCCAAAGCCTCGCGGCCGCGTTCGGGGAGCGCATTCAAAGCATGCCGCAAACGCAATTCAATGGCATAACGGTCATCATCCGGCTCGTCGTCGAACAGGAATTCGGCAAATGCTGCGGCTTCGGCATACTTCCGGTCGTTGCAGTCCCGAATATCGAGCGACCGGAGATAGTTCAGACAATTGCTGCGTACCAGCCGATAAAGAAGTGCGGCCACGTTGCCGTCATCGCGGATTTTATCCGGATTGTTCCACACCCAGGCAAAAGCGTCGTGTACAAGATCCTTGGCTGTTTCCGAGTCATATGCATACTGCATGGCAAAACGATAAAGCACAGGCATATAGTAGTTGTAAACCATCTCAAAATGATCTACATCGCGCTGCTTTATGCTGGATACGAGGATCTTCATTTCTTTCCTCCGTTCTTGGCGAACGAGAACCTAACTCGGTTACAAATATAACTATTCTGCAAATTATACCAACCTTCCGCACTAAAAAATCGAAAGCCGACGCTTAGAAACAGGCTCAAAAAGGGGTTAAAAAGCAATGGAATCTATACCCTGCCGGACCGAACCAGCTATCGGCATTACAGATTTGCCACACGCCGCAGAAATAGCAAATCACTGAAT
>UROX01000058.1 GCA_900549685.1 uncultured Alistipes sp. | reverse complement strand
GGCAAGGACTCTAATTTGCTTATTCCCGAGGAAACTTTACGGGAACGAGGGGTCTCGTTTTACCATATAAACAGAGGGGGGGATATAACGTATCACGGGCCGGGACAGATTACCGGTTATCCGGTATTTGATCTGGAATATTGGAATCTGGGATTGAAACAATACATCCATATGCTGGAAGAGACGATCATCCGTTTCCTATCGCTTTACGACTTGAAAGGGGAACGTTTGGAAGGGGCGACGGGTGTATGGCTAGACCCTGAAGTACCGGGGCGTGCCCGTAAGATCTGTGCGATTGGCGTGAAAAGCAGCCGGTTCGTTACGATGCATGGCTTTGCTTTGAATATAAATACGGATCTGAGTTACTTTTCATTGATCAACCCTTGTGGTTTTACGGATAAAGGCGTTACCTCCTTGGCTATGGAGTTGGGGGTACCCCAAGACTTTGAGTTGGCAAAAAGTCAATTGAGATCGATTTTCATGGAAATCTTCGCTTGATATGGCAGTCATTCATTTCGCTCCTTTGCAAGGATATACGGATTCGGTTTATAGAGAGGCGCATACCCGAGTATTCGGGGGCGTAGATACCTATTATACTCCTTTCGTAAGGATAGAGAAAGGTGGTTTCCGGAATAAGGACTTGAAGGATATCGCTTGCGATAGAAATAGGCAGGTACATGTCGTACCGCAATTGATCGCTTCCACACCAGACGAGTTTCGGCCGATCGTGCGTTTATTCCAAGAGAATGGATACAAGGAAGCGGATATTAATTTAGGATGCCCTTTCCCTATGCAGGTCCGTGCGCATAGAGGCTCGGGACTTTTGCGGTACAAGGAAGAAGCCGAGTCTTTATTACGTACGATTGAGGAGTTCCCGGATATTTCTTTTTCTATGAAAATGCGTTTGGGGTGGGAGTGTACCGACGAGTCATTCTTTTCTCTGCGAAGCGTCCTGCGGCTTGATGATGATAAAGGAGGGCAGCTCGCGCAGCGTGCCCCGTTCGTAGCGGGTCATGTACCGCCAGGCCGGATAACTGACGACGACCAACTGTTTGCCCGCAAAGCACTTCCCGAGCGGCGTTCCGGGCGCACAGAGCGAGACCCTCTCGTCCCGTCCGCTCTCTCCGAGCGCGGAGGCGATCTCCAGCCGGGGATCGACCGAAAGCAACTCCACACGGATATGCTCGGCCATCGCCTCGATATAGCGCAGCAGCGACAGGTCGCCCCGTTCGCAGAGCACCACGCCCACCTCGTCGATACCGGAAAGGCCCCGGTTCACGAAAACGCCCAGCGTACAGCGCATGCTCCGGAAAAGAATCCGCGTCTTGTCATGGGTGAGTCCTTCGGGGAAAAGCCAGTTTTTCCATCCCAGCAGCTCGCCGACCCGGCGCTCGGCATAAGCGAAAGGCGTCCGGCGCGAAGGCCCCAGATAGTTGCGGATGAAATTGGGCCCGGCACCGGTCAGCACGAAGTCGTATCCCTCGCCCTCGGCCAGCGTCCGGAGATCGTCGATGTAACGGTCGGTCACCCGGTAGCGCATATCGACGGAAAGCCCCAGTTTCCGGGCCTCGGATTTCAGCGGACGGAAGCTCATCCGGGAGTAGTTCTCGGCATTGATCGGATTGGTCTCCGACCCGATCGTATAGTGCACGGCCGTGAGTTTGCACCGGCCGATGGCGCGGCCGTAGAGCAGATGGGCCAGCCGCAGGAACAGCGGTCCGCTGCGGGGATCGGCGAACGAAATCAATACCCGCGGCTTCCGACGGGCGCGGGGTCTCTCCCAGGATTTACGGGCCGAGCATCGTTCGATGAGCGCCAGCATCGGCGTGGCCATGAAAGTCGTGACGAGTGCCATGATGACGAAAATCACGAACAGCGACGAGGGAATGATCCTCATTTCGTAACCGATATTGAGCACGATAAGCTCCATCAGCCCCCGCGTGTTCATCAGCACGCCGATCGAAAGGCTGTCTTTCCACGATTCGCCCACGAGTCGGGCCGCTCCTGCGGCGCCCAGCATCTTGCCGGCGACCGATACCAGAACGAACAGTGCGCATATGCCCCACAGATGCGGCGTATCGAGCAGACCGATTTCGGTGCGCAGGCCGGTGAACACGAAAAACAACGGCAGGAACAACACGAGCGCCACATCCTCGACCCGCTCGGTCATCACGCGGCGGAAACTGAGGTTGTCGGGCATGACTACGCCGGCCAGAAACGCGCCGAAAAGAGCGTGGATGCCCAGTGTCTCCGTGATGTACGAGGAGAGCACGAGCACCAGAAAGATGAATGCCACGAGCGTCTTGCCTACCGTTTCCCGCTTGTTGAAGGCTTCGCCTATCTTATGCAGAAAAGGTTTTACGACCAGGAACATACACGCGATATAAAGAATCGCGAATCCGATCGTATAGAGCGCCCCCGCGATATTTCCGGCCCGGACCACGGCGATCACGGCAGCCAGCAGACACCAGGCCGTCACGTCGTTGTTGGCGGCGCTGGCCACGGCCAGCATGCCCATCGGCGTTTTGCCCAGTCCGCGTTCCTGAACGATGCGGGCCAGTACGGGAAAGGCCGTGATGCTGACCGATATGCCGATAAAGAGTGCGAAAGACAGAAAAGACGTATGCCCGGCTCCGAATTCGGGATAGACCCGGAGGGCCAGTGCCATCCCCATGAAAAAGGGCACGGCGATGCTGGCATGGCTGATGACGAGCGTCTGGGAGGCTTTTTTCCGCACGACGCCCATATCCAGCTCCATCCCGATGACGAACATGAAAAGAATCAACCCGATCTGGCTCACCACGTTCAGCGGGCCGAGCGACTCGGGTGCGAACAGAAAACGGAATACCCCGGGACAGAAATGTCCCAGTACCGACGGCCCGAGCACGATACCCGCGACGATCTCGCCGATCACGCCGGGTTGGCCGAGATATTTGAACAGATAGGAAAAAACGCGGACGACCGCCAGAATGGCTGCGATCTGCAACAGCAGCAGCGGCAGCGGATGGTTCGGATCGGAAGAAAAAAGAATCTCGCTCAACGATCCGCCCGGCGACGGAGCCGGGGACGGCGATAGCGACAGGCTTTTCCCTCCGGAATCGTATACTTCTCCGCAGCGGATCACGCACCAGATCAAGGCCCCGAACAGGGCGATCACCGATGCGTAAACGATATAATTGCGTCGATTTCGAGACATGCGGAAGAAGTTTCGGTCCGGTAACAAAGATAAAATTTTTCGGAAATCATATCCGACTCTATACCTCGATCCGGTTTCCGGTGCGGACGGCAATGCCGATCCCTTCTTTTTCATAAGGAATGTACGGTCAGGGACCGAAATACGTCGCCTTTATCCGGTATCGTCGTATGAAGCCGTATGCAATGACCGATTCTCGTCGGGAAAACCGACGCCCGAACGCCTTTCGTCCGGCGGAAACCTCCGGAAAAATCCGTCCGCCGAAAACCTGAACGTCCGAGGGAAAGACTCCGCAAAAATCGCGCTATTCCGTTCGCTCCGCCTCGATCTGCGCCCTCGATTTGCTCTGCGTTACGATGTAGACGCCCAGAAAGACGAGTACTACGGCGCAGCCCTTGCCGACCGTGAAACGGTCCATCCCGGTCAGAACGGTCGCCAGCGAGGCGACCAGCGGCTGCACGTAGTTGTACATGCAGCCCACCGTCGGACGCAGATTTTTCTGTCCGATCGGAAGCAGCAGATAGGCTGTGAACGTAGCGCCCAGTACGACGAACGCGAGGCGGGCATAATTCGCCCAGCCGAAAGCGGTCCACTGCGCCCCGGCCAGAGAACCGTAGCCGAACGGCAGACAGCACAGCGTGGCGTAGAGAAACATCCATTTCATCAGCGTCACAGGCGTGTAACGGCCGATGAGTTTTTTGAATACGACGAAATAGGTGGCGAAAGAGAGCTGGGCGAACATACAGAGCAGGTCGCCCGCCACCGAGCCGCTTCCCGGCGCGGCGGATGCGTGGACGCCCGAGAGAATCAGCATCAGGGCGCCGGTAGCCCCCACGGCCACGCCGATCACTTTTTTGCCCGTAATTGGCTCCCGCAGATAGATCGCGGCGATGATCATAGCGAAAATGGGAGCCGTCGTCGTGACGATCGTGGCATCGATGGGCGAGGTCATCGAGACGCCCAGCATGAACGTGCCCTGATTGAGCACGATGCCGAGCAACGAGGCGAAAAACAGCAGCGCCAGGTCGCGGGGCGAAACGCGTTCTTTTTTCGAGAAGAGCGAAGCGATCCAGAACGCGACGGCCGCACCGCCCATACGGGCCATCGTCAGACCGTAAGCATCGATCGTCCCTGTCCCGAGCAGGGCCTTGGAGACAGGCGAGAAAAGGCCGAAAATCACGCTGGCGCCCAACATGGCCGCATGGCCGCGAATATTTTTGTCTTCCATCTTTCGAAAATTTGCCTGCAAAAATATTCAAATTCCGTATACGGCGTGCCGGTGCCGGGAAAGATCCGCATCTCATGCGGCATGCTCCGATGGACCGGAGTTTTTGTCGGCGTCCGGCGATTCTCTTGCGACCGTTGGGGCCGAAGACCGTGCATCCGGCGTCTCCTTCCCCGTCGGAACGGGAGGCTTGAAGTCCCTGTCCGCGGCCTCCTCGGCAAGCACTGGGATCGGTCCGGAATGCGGCCGCAACAGGCATCCGTCGGCGGAAGGAAAATACGGCCGGGCGTCCGTTTCGAAAGATCAGCCGACGGCCCGGCCGAGACGTTCAGGTTCAGCGACGTCCGGAATCGACCAGTCTCAGCGTATAGTCGAGCGACGATTCGATCCGTGTCTGTCCGCTGCCCAACATCTCGAGGCTGTCGGTCATATACAGAAAGTCGATGCGTGCGGTCGAATCGTCGGGTTCGAGCTGCAATACCGTCGCATCGGAATCGTCGGCCGTACCGCGAAGCGTTCTCCACGGTCCCTGGACGCGGAAACTCCGGTCCTCGCCCTGCTCGGCTTCGAGATAAGTCATCGTCAGACGGAAGGTGCCGTCTCCGCTGTGTTCCGTTCCGAGCAGGGTCAGCCGGTAGCGGATGCCCGGGCCGTCGGCGGCAGGAAGCAGGCCTTCGTAGATCCGAAATGTCGAGTCGCCCGTTGCGGCGGAATCCGATGCCGCAGCTCTCCCGACATCGCCCGTTTTCTTCGCGGCAGGTCCTCCGCATGCGGCGACGGAAGCGAGTAAAAGTAAAAAAGGTAATTTTCTCAAAAAAGACAATCTGTTCATAACCGTTCGTATTTGTGTTCTTTGCCGAGGGCGGCACCTCCGTACGAGAAACGGATTTGCCGCATGAAATCGTATGTATTTTCGCTTCAAACGCCGTGCCCGTTGTCGCATTTTTCAATTGTCGGACACCGAATTCCGCAACGGAACGGGCCGAGCCTCCGGGCCGGAACGATGCGCATGCCTCCTGCGGTTTCCGTTGCCGCTCCATATACACGTGTCGCCGGAGTCCGGATGTTTTTTCGGGGGGGTGGTCATAGGCTTTCTTTACCCCGAGGCGGTATTTCCCCCGATTTTCTCATTGGCTGTCCGCAGTTGCGAGATGCGGCCGAATCCGTCCGGACGGTTACGGACCGAAAAACGCGTCGGCGGCAACGAGTGCCGGAGTACTGAATATAATGGCGTGTCGGTAAGAACGGAATGGCCGGGGTGAAATCAGACGGCCAGTCCTTTGCGCAACAGAATGCGCAGATGGGAGGGAGTGATGTCCCTGCTGATGTGACCTTTGCGGGCGATCGAGATCGTCCCTCTCTCTTCGGAAACCACGACGACGAGCGCATCGGTCACTTCGGAGGCTCCCAGTGCCGCCCGGTGGCGCATGCCGAATTCCATCGGCACTTCCCGCTCGGTAGAGGGCAGCACGCACTTGGCAGCGGCGATCCGCCCATTGGCAATCACGACGGCGCCGTCGTGGAGCGGAGAGTTCTTGAAGAAGATATTTTCGATCAACGGAGCCGAAATGAGCGCGTCGATCCGCTCGCCCTTTTCGATGATCGGCAACAGATTGACCGTCCGGGCGATGACGATCAGCGCTCCGGTTTTCGTCGCGGCCATATCGCTGCAGGCGCTGACGACCGTCTCGATCCACTCCTGTCCCACCACATTCACCGCACGGCCCCGCGGGCGGAACAGACGGGAAAGAAACGAGACCCGGCGGTTGGTGTACTGCGTGCCGAGCAGCGTCAGAAACCGCCTCAGCTCGGGCTGGAACACGACGATGAGCGCGATGACGCCCACCCCGATTACCTGTCCGAGGATCATACTGAGCAATTCCATGTTCAGCGCCTTGACCACCACCCAGAGCAGATAGACCAACAGAATACCCACCACGATACGCAGCGCGTTGGTTCCCCGGGTAAACCGGTAAATCTGGAACATGATGAGCGCGACCACGAATACGTCGATGATGTCGATGATCGTTATATCCAAAAATCCGAATCCCATAACAGAGCAAAGATAATAAAAAACCGGGACAACCAACCCCTGTTCCTCGCCGTACGCTTTCCTCCCTGTCCGTCGGTCGCCTGCCGTCCTTTTCCCGAGCCGTGTTCCCGGTCGTCGTTTCTTATTTCGGCATAAAACATGCGAGAATGATTCCATCCCTTGATGTACCAGCGCTTTGGAACCGAAATTACGGTCCCCGTCCGCCGTCGCATTCGGTCGAAAGCCGTGCGTTCGGATCGCTCCGCCTCGGCGGAAACGGCGGATAGCGTTCCGGGGGCGACATCGACTCGACGTCGGTATACGGACGGATGGAGCATGCACATTTTCGACAAATTCAAAAATATTCGTACCCATGAAAAAAGAACTTCTTTCCCTGTTATCCGTTCTCATCGTCGCGAGCGCTGCCGCACGCGGAGAAACCGACACGACCTACTGGACGAAACGCGGTGTGGCCGGACTGAACCTCTCGCAGGTCAGCCTGACCAACTGGTCGGCCGGAGGCGACGGGTCGGTCGCTTTCGATGCGCTGTTCAATTACAGCCTCGATTACAAGAAAGAGCGTCATCTGTGGCAGAACCGGCTGGAGCTGGCCTACGGCATGAGCCACACCACGTCCGACGGCGCGCGCAAGACCAACGACAAGATCTACCTTTCGTCCACCTACGGCTATGAAGTGGCCCGGAACTGGTACGTCAGCGCATTGCTGAACTTCAATACCCAGTTCGCCAACGGCTACGATTACAGCCGGAGCGACAGAAACTACATCTCCCGCTTCATGGCGCCGGGCTATCTGATGGCGGGCTTGGGTGTCACGTGGACACCCAAGCCGTGGTTCACGGCTACCTTCACGCCGGTCACCTGGCGGGGTACGTTCGTGTGCAGCAGCCGGCTTTCGGACGAGGGCGCCTACGGCGTGGACCCCGGCAATCGGTTGCTGTCGGAGTTCGGCGGCAACCTCCGGCTGGTTTTCAACTATGAGTTCCTGCCGAACATGAACGTCTATTCGCGCATCGACCTGTTTTCGGACTACCTGAGAAAACCCGCCAACATCGATGTGCGCTGGGACACGCAGGTGACGATGAAAATCAACAAGTGGTTCTCGGCCTCTCTGAACCTGAATCTGATTTACGACGACGATATCCGCTTCGAACAGCCCGACGGACGCTCCGGCGCCCGAATTCAGTTCAAGGAAGTGCTCGGCGTGGGATTTCAGGCTACCTTCTGAAAAAACATCGTCCGGTCGCTCCGCAGCGTCGCTGCGGAACGACCGGACCGATACGATGCGAACGAGGATCCGCAGCAGCCGGGTCCTCGTTTTATTTCGGTTATGCCCGATCGGAGAAGGACCCGCGGGACGGAATGCGTTTGCCTGTACGGATGTTCCGACCTGCGGACCTGCCGGTCATACCCGTATGGTCCCGGACGATGGGGAAGGGACGGTCGTTTGACTTCGGTGTCCCGAAGTTCCCGGTCGCATTTCCCGTCTCCGACCGCGGAGACCGCGTCCGCAGACCGCATGTCCGGAGCGGGTTCTCGAATCTGTGCCTCGACAGGGGCATGAAGAAATGGCACGGAATATACGGAGGTTGCGACGACGGCCTGCCTTTCGGAATATATCGTCGCGTTTAGAAAAAGCTGGCCACGAGCATGATGTTCAGCACCGTCACCAAAATCCCGATGCCGTAGAGCAGCCGCCGGGTGAAGGTCGAGTTGCGGAAACGTCCCATCACTTTCTCCGACGAGGTGAGGTAGACCTGCAGAAAGATCGTGAACGGCAGCTGCACGCTGAGTGCCATCTGCGAATAGATCAGTCCCTTGAACGGATCGGAGATCACGAGGATCAGCACGAAGGCTACTGCCAGCGAAACGATGACACCCGTGCGCGAGTGCTTGTCCTTGATATCGTAAGGCTCTCCGAACATGCCGGCGGAAATCGACCCTGCGGCCATGCCGGACGTAATCGACGAGGCGATGCCTGCGAAAAGCAGAGCCACGGCGAATACGATCGTAGCGTAACGGCCCAGCAGCGGACTCAGCAGCGAGTCTGCCTGTTGCAGCTCCTCTACGGGCGTCCCCGAAACGAAAAACGTCGAGGCGGCCAGCAGGATCATCGCGCTGTTGATGGCCCAGCCGACGAGCATCGAGAAGATCGTATCGGCATATTCGTAGCGCAGCTGCTTGCGGATCGTTTTCTCGTCGGTCAGGTTCCATTGGCGGCTCTGGATGACCTCCGAATGCAGGAACAGGTTGTGCGGCATCACCACGGCGCCCAGCACGCTCATAATGATAACCATCGAACCTTCGGGAAACGAGGGGCGGACCCAGGCTTCCGCCGCGGCCGGCCAGTCGATTGTCACCAGCGACAGTTCGTAGATGAACGACAGACCGATGATCGACACGAAGGCGATGATCCATTTCTCGATCAGCCGGTAGCGGTTGGTGAGCAGCATCACCGTGGCGAAAACCGACACGAGCAGCGCTCCGATCCGCACCGGAACCCCGAAAAGCATCTCGAGTGCGATGGCGCCGCCCAGCAGCTCGGCCATCGACGTCGAGACGGAAGCCAGCATGGCCGAACCCAGAATCGCTTTCGAATACCGCGGTTTCAGGTAAATCGTCGCCGCCTCGGAGAGACACAACCCCGTGGCGATGCCCAGATGGGCCACGTTATGTTGCAGGACGATCAGCATCACGGTCGATAGCGTCACCATCCACAGCAACGCATAGCCGTAGTCGGCCCCGGCCGCCAGATTCGACGCCCAGTTGCCCGGATCGATGAAGCCCACGGTCACGAGCAGGCCGGGACCGATATATTTCAGAATCTCGAGACCGCCGAAACCGGGCCGGTCTTTGCGTTTGTCGAAAAAACGTCGGATAAAATTCATAGTTCTTTTCTCCCTGTCGTTTCGGTTCCGGGATACGGAGTGCCGGAGCCGTCCGCATGCCGTCATTCCATTTCGGTCAGCGTTGCCTGGGGCAACGATTGCAAAAATACGAACAAATCGTTCTCGTCGCGTCGGCGCCGGGTTTTAACCACCATCGATACCTCGAAAACCGTATGCCCTCCGTCCTCGCGTGCCCGGGTCGTGTACGAGACGATCTTGTATGCTTTCCGGCCGAGAAATTCGGTCACGCGGCGCAGATCGTCCCGGTCGGTCGTCGAAAAGACGAACATCGAACTGCGAAGCCCGGCGCTGCGAAACAACAGTGTCAGCAGTTCGAGTCCGACCAGCGTCAGCACCGCCGCTGCCACGCCGAGCGCATACATCCCGCCGCCCACGGCCAGTCCTATGCCCGCCGTGGCCCACAGGCCCGCCGCCGTCGTCAGTCCCCGCACGAACTGTTTCTGGAAAATGATCGTGCCGGCGCCCAGAAACCCGATGCCGCTCACGACCTGCGCCGCCACCCGGCTCGCATCGAACGACCCTCCCGACAGCCCGACCGCCTCGGTGAAGCCGTACTGCGAGACGATCATAAACAACGCGCTGCCGAGCGAGACGAGAAAATGGGTCCGGAATCCGGCCTCCTTGGCCCGATATTCCCGATCCAGCCCGATCGCTGCCCCCAGTACACCGGCCAACAGCAGCCGGCCGACAAATTCCCAAATCATACGCCAGTTTTCTTTCGGTAGAATCGTTTCGGAAACGCGGAAATCCCCGGCCGGTTCCGGGCAGGATTCCGGATGGAAATTCTTCGTCGCGCCTCCGACCGTACTGTCGCTTACCATATTCGTGCCGCACTTGTCCGGAAGGTCTTCGGGACCGGTCGGCTGCGGAGGTTTGCCGTCCGTCGTTCCGCACGGCCTGCCCCGGCGACCGTTTCCCGCTCCGACGGAGCGACGGCGGAGAGCCGTCCGCCGTTTTCTGTTCCCGACGACCGGTCGGGGAGGTGCCAGCCATTGGGAGAGTCCGTTTTTTTCTTTATTTTTGAAAAGCCGCATAGCGGAGCGGATACGAGAAACTTAACCCGATAATCGTTCGAAATGAAAAAAACGTTGTTCATCGTCCTTTGCTGTCTGGTTGCAGCGGGAGGAAAATTATTGGCGGCCGTTCCGGACGGACGGATCTCTTTCGTCATAGAATAGAAAGAGGGGACCGGCGAGGGCCGCATCCGGGCCGATAACGGCACGGTCGGCCGCATCGAAGCCGAGAAAGGCGATGTCCGGATCGCCGGCGACCGCTTCCGCATCCGGAAAGATTCCGGGGCGCGGCTCCGCTGTACGATGGACAGCGCCGCCGTACGCATCGGTCCGGATGCGACGCTGATCCATGTGGAGGCTCCGCAGGGGGCGTTCTCGTTTTTTCTGCGGGATGTGGACGCTGCTGCTCCGATCTACATTCCGGACTATAAGGCGGTGGTGCTCCCTGCCGGAGACGGCCGTTCGTACGAGCAGGTCGAACGGGAGATCCTTTCCCGCAAGATGCTCTGCAAGATCGGCCGGATCGAGACCGAGCCGGAAGCCTCTTTCGAGACGGCCTCGCAGCGTACGCGCCGCTCGAACGTGCCGATCTGGCTCGGGATGGGCCGCGACATCCGCATGTTCGAAATATCGGAAGAGTTGCCGGACGGCATGCTCGAGGACAAGCTGATCCGCCCGATCTGTTCCTCCTCGCCCGTCGTGTTGCCGGAGACGGCCCCTTCGCCGCTCTACTTCCGTTATGCGCTGGGCCGCGGCGTCGGTCCGATGGACAACATCGTCCGGTATCTGGACGAAGGAGTGCTGCCGATCTACCACTCCGAGCTGACCGACGACGACGTGCGCTACCACAGCATCTCGTTCGTGTCGCTCGAACGGTCGGAGCTGACCGGACCGAATGTACGGGGCACCCATTTCCTCGTCTCGGACAGCCGCTCCGGTGGCCGGGTATTCACCGAAACCCAGCAGCAACAACTCTCCGAAGTGATTTCCTCGACTCCTCCGCCCGACGAAGAGGCCGTGCTCTACATCCGCACCGAGATCGAGAACCGGGGTGTGGTGCCCCGTTACGCATGGATCAAGATTCCCCGTCCGGCCCTGCCCGGCAATAATTTCTATTCGGGCGCGGCATACCGTTACGATGCGGAAACGGGATTTACCGGCTTCTCCGACGACCGCATATGCGGCATCGCCCGGATCGGGGGCGAGCCGGTCCCGAACGAAGAGATGGCTTTTCTGCTCCTGCCGGGCGAGCGGATCGACGTGGATTTTTACATTCCGCACGAGCCGGTCTCGTTGCAACGGGCCGAGGCGCTGGCTGGGCAGTCATTCGACGAGCGTTACGAGGAGTGCCGGGCTTACTGGAACGGGAAACTCGGCCGGGCCGCCCGCATCCGCGTGCCGGAGAAACGGATCGACGAAATGATCCGTGCCGGATTGCTGCATCTGGATCTGATTACCTTCGGGCAGGGCGAGAACGGCACGCTCGCAGCCAACGTGGGCGTGTATTCCCCGATCGGGACGGAGAGCGCTCCGATCATCCAGTTCTACGCCTCGATGGGACTGGACGATCTGGCCCGCCGTTCGTTGGACTATTTCATCGAGACGCAGCAGGAAGACGGCCGGATCGAGAACTACAACGGCTACATGATCGAGACGGGCGCCGTGCTGTGGTCGGCGGGCGAGTATTTCCGGTATACGCAGGACCGCGAGTGGATTGCGAAAGTCGGACCGTCGCTGCTGAAAGCCTGCCGCTATCTGGCCGGGTGGCGCGAGCGCAGCAAGCGGGAAGAACTCCGAGGATGCGGCTACGGCATGATCGACGGCAAGGTGGCCGATCCGGAAGATCATTTCCATCAGTTCATGCTCAACGGTTACGGCTATCTGGGCATGAAACGGATGGCCGAAGTTTTCGCAGCTGTCGGGTCGCCCGAAGCCGGCTGGCTCGAAGCCGAGGCGGCCGACTGGAGGAAAGATATCCGCGAATCGCTCGCGAGCACGATGGCGCTTTCGCCCGTCGTGCCGCTGGGAGACGGCACCTGGTGCCCGACCGTTCCGCCGTGGACGGAGGCTCCGGGACCGCGCTGCCTGTGTCTGAAGCCCGAGACTTTCCGTTCGCACGGCACGTTCGTCATTGCGGACGGACTGGGGCCGTTGTATCTGGTCTTCTGCGAAGCGGTGGATCCCGACGAGGCGGTGGCCGACAGGATGCTGAAATATCACAGCGAGCTGATGTTTCAGGAGAATTCCGGCTTCAGCCAGCCCTATTACAGCCGTCATAACTGGTTGCAGGCCAAACGCGGGATGGTCAAGCCTTTCCTGAATACGTATTATTACACGGTGGCTCCGTATGCCGACCGCGGGACCTACACGTTCTGGGAACATTTCTACAAACTGAGTCCGCACAAGACGCACGAGGAAGCCAACTTCCTGATGGAAACCCGCTGGATGCTCTACATGGAGGACGGCGACACGCTGAATCTGTTCCGGGTCATTCCCCGCAAATGGATGGAAGACGGCGAGACGATCGAACTGAACGGCGTGCGGAGTTATTTCGGCGCGCTGGACGTGCGAGCCGTGTCGAATGTCCGCAACCGCACCATCGAGGCCGACATCCGGTGCGATTCCGACCGCCGACCGTCGTGCGTGCGGATCCGGCTGCCGCATCCCGACGGCGAAAAGCCCGTGCGGGTAACGGGCGGAAGCTACGATCCCCGGACCGAAACGGTCGAGATCGACCGCTTCGACGGATCGGCTTCCGTACGGCTCGAATTTTAGAGGAGCGGCAGTCTCGCCGCGCAGACCCTATCGACGGAACTTTCCAAAATGCAAGGCAGGGTATGCGCATCCGGTTCTTCGGATAGAGACCGTCCGATCGGACGAAAAACATACCGAAAGCAGGCACGACACACCCCGGGTGTGTCGTGCCTGCTTTTCTTCGTGTCGGCAAACCCATCTGCAACGGGCTGCCGAGGGTTTGTGAGACCGACGCTGTATCGGGTTGGGGATGCCGTATCGGTCGGCTTGTCGCAAAGGCTTCAAACGAATCTGCATATCGATGCAGAAAATAACGGGTATATTGTCCTTTCGCGATAAGGAAGCGGTTGCCGTAAGTACGGCTGTTGTAGCCTTTCACTTTGTGCCGCTTTCCGGAGGCATTTTTTCAGTACTGTATGTCTATATTAGGTCGTATTCGCATGGTTTCTGAACGATGCGGGTGCGGCTTGTGCCATCCGAGACCACTCGCGATCGACATCTGAGACGGCTTTATGAAAAGATAGGGGGGCGAGATATTTTAGAAAGAGTTCCTGCTGCAGCCGTGTGCGGTAAGGAGAATTCTTTCAATCGGAGTACGACGGCA
>UROX01000057.1 GCA_900549685.1 uncultured Alistipes sp. | reverse complement strand
GAGCGGACCGGGCGTGTGTGGTCGATAGCGAACATCCAACGATAATAAACCAACGAATCCCGGTCCTGACAACAGGTCCGGGATTTTTCGTCCGACGAAAAGAGAACGAAATACAAAACGATGAACGATACACAGAGAGTCGCCATACAGGGATACGAAGGCAGTTTCCATCATATCGTCGCCCGCCGGTGTCTGGGCGAGCATATCGAGATCGTGCCCTGCGCCACTTTCCGCGAGGTGGCCCGGCAGGTCGAGAGCGGCAGTTCCGACTACGGCGTGATGGCCGTCGAGAATTCGATTGCGGGGAGCATCCTGCCCAATCTGGGCATCCTGCACAACAGCCGCGTGCAGGTCGTGGGCGAACATTATCTGCATATCCGGCAGAACCTGATGGCGCTGCCGGGCATTTCGCTCGACGAGATCGAGGAGGTGCATTCCCATCCGATGGCTCTGCTCCAGTGCGTCGATTTCCTCGACTCGCGGCCGTGGAAGCTCGTCGAGACGGAAGATACGGCCCTCAGTGCGCGGCACATCGCCGAAAAGGGTATCCGCAACGCCGCGGCCATCGCCGGCGATCTGGCCGCCGAGCTTTTCGGACTGAACATTCTCGCACCCGACATCCATTCGATCAAGAACAACTGTACGCGTTTCCTGCTGCTCAGGCCGGAACATCAGTGCGTGGACGAGCGGGCCGACAAAGCCTCGTTGTGTTTCAAGACCGATCACCGGCACGGATCGTTGCTCAGGGTGTTGCGCGAGATGGAGGACACCTCGATCAACATGACCAAGTTGCAGTCGTCGCCCATACCCAGCGAACCGTGGCATTATATGTTCCATGTGGATATGGAATTCGCCTGCATAGACGACTACAACCGCGTAATCGGCAAAATGCGCGAGGCGACCGAAGAACTGCATGTATACGGAGTGTATAAAAAAGACAAATCATAAATCATGGAAACGATCAAACCCATCGACATGGAACTTTCCCGGCGGCTCGGAGGAATAGGGGAATACTATTTCTCGAAGAAGCTGCGCGAAATCGACGAGATGCGGGCTTCGGGCCGGGAGATCATCAACCTCGGCATAGGCAGCCCCGACACGCCTCCCCATCCGGACGTGATTGCCGCACTGGCCGAGGAGGCCTCGAAACCAGGTAACCACGCCTATCAGCCCTATAAGGGCGCAGCCGTACTGCGCGAGGCATTCGCCCGCTGGTACGACGAACGTTACGGCGTGAAGCTCGATCCCGCGACCGAAATCCTGCCGCTCATCGGGTCCAAAGAAGGGGTTATGCACGTGTGTATGACCTACCTGAACGAGGGCGACAAGGTGCTGATTCCCAATCCCGGCTATCCGACCTACCGTTCCGCCGCCACGATCGCGGGCGGGATCTGCGTCGATTATCCGCTCCGGGAGTCGAACGGCTGGATGCCCGACTTCGACGAGATCGAGCGCGGCGGGATGGAAGGCGTGAAGATGATGATCGTCAATTATCCCCATATGCCGACCGGTGCCGCTCCGAAAGAGGGGCTGTTCGGCCGGCTGGTCGATTTCGCCCGCAGGCACCGCATTCTGCTCGTGCACGACAACCCGTACAGCTTCCTGCGCAACGCCCGGCCCGAGAGCCTGCTGGCCGTTCCGGGGGCGAAGGAGGTGGCCATCGAACTCAATTCGTTGAGCAAAAGCCATAGCATGGCCGGATGGCGCATCGGGATGATCGGAGCGGCCCGCGAGCGGATCGACGAGATCATCCGCTTCAAGAGCAACATGGACTCCGGCATGTTCTATCCGATGCAGGCGGCCGCGGCCCGGGCCTTGTCGCTGGGCGACGAGTGGTACGACGGACTCAATGCGCTGTACCGCCGCCGCGAGGCGTTGGCCTACGGCATTCTCGATGCCGTGGGGTGCAGCTACGATCCTTCTCAGGCGGGGCTTTTCGTCTGGGGACGGCTGCCCGAAGGGCGGGGCGACTGCTATGCGTTCACCGACCGCATCCTGCAGGAGTGCGGCGTGTTTCTCACGCCCGGCGGAATCTTCGGCAGTGAGGGCGACCGTTATGTCCGCATCAGCCTGTGTGCGACGGAAGAAACCCTGCGGCGTGCCGCGGACAAAATCAGGGAAGCGTTATGAGAGCGGCTGTCGTGGGAATAGGGCTGATCGGCGGATCGTTCGCGCTGACGCTCAAGGATGAAAAGATTTGCGACGAGGTGATCGGGGTGGACAACTCCGAACGCAACCGCGACAAGGCGCTCGAATTGGGGCTGGTGGACCGCGTGCTTCCGCTCGACGAAGCCGTCGCCGAGGCCGATCTCGTCGTGCTGGCCACGCCGGTGGATTCCATTCCGCTGCTGGCCGTCAAGGTGCTCAACCGGGTGGACCGTCAGGTGGTCATCGATATGGGTTCGACCAAACAGGAGCTTTGCGAGGTCATCGCCCAGCATCCGCGCCGGGGCCGGTTCGTGGCGACGCATCCGATGTGGGGTACCGAATACAGCGGTCCGGAAGCGGCCGAGCACGGGGCGTTCCGGGGCCGGACCGTCGTGATCTGCGACCGCGAACTGAGCGATCTGGATGCCGTGGCGCTGGTCGAGGACCTCTACACCCGCATCGGCATGCCGATCCGTTCGATGAGCGCCGAGGAGCAGGATACGCACACGGCCTATGTGAGCCACATCTCGCATATCACGTCGTTCGCGCTGGCGCTCACGGTGCTCGAGAAGGAACGCGAGGAGGAGCATATTTTCGATCTGGCCGGAGGCGGTTTCGAGAGCACGGTGCGTCTGGCCAAAAGTTCGCCCGATACGTGGGTCCCGATTTTCCTGCAAAATAAATACAACGTGCTGGACGTTCTCAGGGAGCATATCCATCAGTTGCAGATCTTCCGCAAGATGATCGAAAAGGACGATGCCGAAGGACTCCGCACGGCGATGCAACGGGCCAACCGCATCAAAAAGATACTCGATTAGAACGAATCGCCGGAGCGGAAACGCCGCTGCGGAATATAATGACGATAATTAGTTAGACGCATATGAAACCTTTCGATATAAAGGCCAAACGGCCGTTGATCATTTCCGGTCCGTGCAGTGCCGAGACCGAGGAACAGACGCTCGAAACCTGCCGCCGGATCGCGGCGACCGGCCGTGTCGATGTGCTCCGGGCCGGTATCTGGAAACCCCGTACCAAACCCGGATCGTTCGAAGGCGTGGGCCTCAAGGGGCTGGCGTGGATGAGTCGGGCCCGCGAGGAAACGGGACTGCCCATCGGCACCGAGGTCGCGACATCCAAGCATGTCGAGGCGGCGCTCGAATTCGGCGTCGATGTGATCTGGCTCGGTGCGCGGACGACCGTCAATCCGTTCAGTGTGCAGGATATAGCCGACGCGCTGAAAGGTTCCGATGTGACGGTACTCGTCAAGAATCCGATGAACCCCGACATCGAGCTGTGGGCCGGAGCCGTGGCACGGTTGCGCAATGCCGGAGTCGAGAAGCTGGGCCTCATTCACCGGGGATTCTCGGCCTACGGCGCGTCGGTGCTGCGCAACAATCCGATGTGGCATCTGGCCATCGAGATGCGGAGCCGGTTCCCTGAGCTGCCGATGATCTGCGATCCCTCGCACATCTGCGGGTGCCGCGAATACCTGTTGCAGGTGGCCCAGAAAAGCGCCGACCTCGATTACGACGGCCTGATCGTCGAGAGCCACATCTGTCCCGACGAGGCATGGAGCGACGCTTCGCAACAGGTGACGCCTGACGGACTCGTCGAGTTGCTCGGATCGGTCGTCTGGAGACAGCCCACGACCGACAGCCCGACCTATCGGCAGGCGCTTTCGAAACTGCGAAGCCAGATCGACCAGATCGACGCCGAAACGTTCGAACTGCTCGCCAAGCGGATGCGGGTGGCCGAGGAGATCGGTCGGGTGAAGAAGGAGAACAACGTGGCCATCCTGCAGGGCGGCCGCTGGAACAGCATCGTGGAACGGGTCGTGTCGCAGGCGCCCAAGCTCGGTGTGAGCGAGGAGTTCCTCAAGACCGTGCTCGAAGCGATTCACCTCGAGAGCATCAACCTGCAGAACAAGGTGATGAACGAGCGCTAAATATCGTTCGCGATATATACGGAATTGTGGCTTCCGTATGATTTTAGCCCGGAGATGGGCGGCTGCCTGCAAACAGCCGCCCATCTCCGGGCTTTCGGTTGTGTTTCCGGGGTGTTTCCGGATTTCTGTGAGGTGTCGGGTGCGCAATCGGGAAGGATTGTCGCCGATGCTTTCCGGGAGACGGTTCTTGGTCTTGTCCGAGCGGGCGCGGCCGATATGAGAGGTTTTCGGGGGGACATGTACTTTGCCGGGACGGTCTCCGGTCCGGATGCGGAGGCCGCGGATCGACGGCGTGCGGTTTCGATGTGCAGTGCTCGCAAAGAGTGCGGCTGTGATTTCCCGTTTTCCGGTTTGTCCGTTCGGCCGGGAATGTGTAATTTTAGGGCGGTCCGGAAACGGATCGCTTTGTTTTTTGCAGTTGTATATCTTGATACGCCTTACGTTCCCGGTCGCATTTTTTTTCGGATCCGGCCGCGGGAGTTCGCGGCAGCGGTCAGAGTTTCCGAATCGGATCTGCCTTCGGCTCTGACGGGGGCTGAGTTAGAGGCTCCGTTAAAGTGTATCATCGCGATTTTTTATGACAACCACACGAAATCCGCAGAAATTTCCGACCATCGGCCAGTACATCGAGGTTATGAGCAATCCGCAGGGAGTGTTCAGGACGTTGGGCGACGTGCGGCCCGAGACGGACATGTTCCGCGAACCGGTATTTTCGGCCGGCAACTACTCTGCGGTGTTCAAGGTCCGTCTGCCGGACGGGAAATGCTACGCCCTGAAGTGTTATACCCGCCTCCCACTCTATGCCGATACGGTGTGGAAGGCTCTCGGTGGCGGACGGGCGCCTTATCTGGCTCCCTATCGGTTTCTGTCCGACGAGCTTTATTTGTGGCATGCGGACGGTACGGGAGCCTATTATCCCGTCCTGCTGCGCGAGTGGATCGAGGGCGAATCGCTGGGCGGATGTCTCGCCCGCCTGTGCCGTGCCTGCGACCGTGTCGCCCTGGAGGAACTGGCCTGTCGTTTCGACCGGTTGGGACGGTGGCTGCTGGAGGCTGATTTCGCGCACGGCGATCTGAAAGCCGATAACCTGTTGGTAACGCCCGAAGGCGATTTCCGGCTCATCGATTGCGATGCGGCCTATGTCCCCGCTCTGGCCGGACTTCCCGCTTCCTCGGCCGGTTCGCCCGCTTATCAGCATCCGGCCCGTCGGTCCGGTTTCTTCGACGGCCGGATCGACGATTATTCCATCGCCCTGATCGGTTTCAGCCTCCACGCCCTGAGCCGCGATCCGTCGCTGCTGCGTTACAGCGACGGAGAAACGATCGTTCTCGATGCCTCGGAGGTGCAGACGGGCGACAGCGAACTGTACGTGTCGCTCATGGAACGTTGCGCGACGGAAGGCGATACCGCCCTGTATGCGTTGGGGAAAATGCTCCGCGCGTCTTCACCGGCGTTGTACGGCCTGCCGGCACTGCTCCGCGGGCTTTCCGCGGAGGACGGGACGGGGCTGCCCGAGGGGCTGACCGTCATCGACGACCTCGATCCGCATCGTGCCGTCGTGGCCCGGGGCGGGCTGTTCGGCTTTGCCGATCTGGTCGAGGGACGGATGCTGCTCGCGCCGGTTTACCAGGACGCGCGTCCGTTCCGGGAAGGGGTGGCGGCGGTGCGCCTGGAGGGCCGGCGCATGATGATCGACGGAACGGGACGCTGTGCGGTCGATTGCAGCCGCTACCGGTGCGTGGAGTCGTTCCGCGACGGGCGGGCGCTGGTTTGTCGCGACGGTCTCTACGGCTTTATCGACCACCGGGGCGAGGAGGCGATCCCACCCCGTTACGAAAGCGCCACCGGGTTCCGGGAAGGACTCGCCGTCGTACGCGTGAACGGCAAGTACGGTTATATCGATACCGAAGGGCGCTCTGTCATCGACCCCGTTTACGATTATGCCGGACGCTTCTCGAACGGCAGAGCGGAGGTCGAAAAAGACGGAGTTCGCGTTTTTCTGGATAAACCGCTTCGATGAATACGCTATTCCGGCTAAAAATTATTATCTTTGGGCTGTGTTGGGTGTACGACGGTTATTCGGAGTGGGTTTCTCTCGATTTTTTTATAAATAGAGTTCCGATGTAATATCGTGTAAAATTTTTTATTTATGTATGAAGCCCGAATCAGCCGGAGTCATCCGGCAGCCTTTATCATTCTGATCGACCAATCAGGTTCGATGCAGGAACCGACGTTGTTTCTCGGTCGCAAGATGGCGAAGTCGGAGGCCGTTGCTCTGACCGTAAATATGTTGATCTCGGAATTGCTCAGTCGAAGCAAACGGGAGGACGGTTATCGGAATTATTTCGACATCGCCGTATTGGGTTATCACGGAGATCGGGTGCACTCGCTGTGGAACGATCCCCATAAAGTATTTATGAAACCCGGCGAGTTGGCCGGAGCCGAGCTGGAACGAGTGCCCGTGCAGATGGAACGGCGGTTGCCCGACGGCAGGACCGTCGTTTCGGTCGTCAATCAGAAGATATGGGTCCGTCCTTATGCCGGCGGCCGTACGCCGATGTTCGCGGCACTCATGGAGTGCCATCGTCTTTGCGAGCAATGGTGTGCCTGCAAGGCGCATCGCCGGAGCTATCCTCCGACGATTTTCAATATCACCGACGGAGAGTCGTCCGATGGCGACGACCGTCAGTTGGAACAGATCGCCGCCAGTATCCGGCAGTCGGGTACCGATGACGGAAAGGCGTTGCTCATCAATATCCATATTTCGTCCGATACATCCGAGAGCCCCGTGCTTTTCGCCGCGTCCGAAAGCGAGTTGCCCGATCAGCGTTATGCCCGGCTGCTGTACAGAATGTCCAGCGAAATGCCTTCCGTCTACGACGAAAGCATCATGTTGCTCAAGGGCACGGCCGAGGGACCTTTCAGGGGAATCAGCTACAATGCGGGCATGACGGATCTGGTCGGTATGATGAGTATCGGGACGGTAAGCGTGAATTTATTGTTTTAGGAGGGATTAGAATAATGGCATTGGCTATACACAATTTGCTGGAAACGGTTTGCAATCCTGCGGGACGTTTCAAAATGTTGGACGGAATCGAAGTCGAGCGGGACGAATTCGACGATCCCGTTTTTTCCGTGACCGGAAAGACCACGTGTTTCCCGGTGCGTTGGGGCGACAGAAGCTATGTGCTCAAATGTTTCGTTCGTTCCCAGCAAGATTCGAAAATGGTGTTCCGGCAGATCGCCGAATATCTGGAACGGATGAGTTCTCCGTTTCTGGTCGATTATGTCTATTTGAGCGAGGAAATGCTCGTGTTCAACGACAACGGCGATTCGTATTACACCGATGTCATCCTGATGGAATACCCCGAGGGGACGAAAACGCTCGACGAGTTCATGGCCGAAGCTTGCGAGCGTGGCGACAAACCGATGCTCGCGCGGTTATTGCGGGAATTCTGTCGTATGGCCGTCTGGATCATCAACGACGGTATCGTTCACGGGGCGATACGGGCGAGCAACATTCTGGTAGCTCGCGACGGTTCGGTACGGTTGATCAATTACGAGTCGATGCAGGTGCCTCCGATGGGTTCTACGCGTCCTGCCGTGATCGACAACGACAATATCGTCGTGGCCAATCTCGCGTTGGGGTTGAAGGCCGTGCTCTCGGATCCCTCGCTGTTCCACGTGTTGAAAGGCGATTCTATTTTCCGGCTTCCCATCGTCCGTTCGTCGTTGCTGTCTATGTTTGCCGAGGCGGCCGAGAAAGCGGGGTGCGCTCCGATGAAATCGCTCGTCGAGATGCTTTCTACCTGCAATCATACGTTGCACAGCCGTCGCGAGTTGTCCGAAGTACTCGAGGCCTTGAGCGTCGATTCCACGACGATCGATATCGATCTGGCTCGCCTGACGCAGGATGAGAAAGAAAAAAACTCTTCCCCGACCGAAAGTATGCCGCAGGATAAAATGTTGTCCCGACACGATCTCTCCAAAACGTATTCGTGGGTCGGGACGATGTGCGAGTCGATGATTTGCGTCCAGAAAAACGACTTGTGGGGATATGTGAACAGCGAGGGCGAGGAAGTCATTCCGTTGCAATACAAATGGGCCGGCGATTTCGATGAGGGACGGGCCGCCGTGATCGAGACCGATGCCGAAACGTATGCGCTGATCGATAAGACGGGACGGGAGATTCTGCCTCCGATCTATGAGTTGGTGGAATGGGACGGTGCGCACGGCGTGGCCAAGGTATCGTACGAGGGATTGTTCGGACTCTACGACCGTAACGGGAAAGAGATCGTTCCGCTGATCTACGATTGGATGGGCGAGACGGGCAATGAATTGATTCTGGTACGTTCCATGGACGGCCGTTGCGGGTACATTCGTCACAACGGCGAAGTGGCCATCCCGATCGAATTGGACGATGCCTACGATTTCGAGGACGGACATGCGCTGGTGTATAAGGACGGCGATTCGTTCGAGATCGATGTCAGCGGACAGCGGGTCGCCTGAGGGGGCGCACGGGTTACGACGTGATTTTCCGATATACCGAAGCAGGAAGGCGGCGCTTTCCTGCTTTTTTGCGATTATATGTTTCGGACGGGGCTGTTCCGAGGCGGACTTGTCCGGATGCGTGCCCGTGGCCACGCCCGGTCGCAGTCGTATGCGGGAGTCTGCGTTTCCGGGTACGGCTGTCTTTTCGGAGAGGAAGACCGTATGGCGGGGAATAAGAACCCGGATGCGTTTGTCTTTTCCCGAAATTTCGTGCTGCGGACCGGAACGGAGCTCCGGACGATTGCATTTTCCGATTATTTCCTTTATTTTTGATAACGAGATTATAGTTCTTGTACCGACGGTCGTTTCCGTCATTTCTTCTACTCCGATGAATATTATTTCCATACTCACTCAAACGAATTATTCACTCAAAAATCAAATCCTTTTTATGCAAAAACAGACGAAAACCTTTGTCGGACGACTCCTCCCGCTGGCCTTGCTCTGCGGATGCGGACCATCGGCCCTTACGGTGCCGCAGGTCGAGCCGGGGTGGGATGTCTACACCGGAGGCGTCTACCGGTACGGACCGTCGATCATGGTCGGCGACGACGGTTCGATCGATGCGTGGTTCGCTGCTCCGGGCGGCTATTTCGACGGTCGTAACCTGAAGTACGACGATACGGCCGCACCCAATCCCATTACGTTGGGCAAGACGCATTCGGCCGCCCAGCGATTCACCGAGAGCGAGCCGTTCTACGCCCTGCGCGTGGTGTGTCCGAACCGGGGCGCCCGCGACGCTTCGCTCACGCTGAGTCTCTACGTATGGCATGACGACTATGCCGCTACCGTTTCCCGTAAGCCGGTCGCCGTGCGGCGTTTCGAAAATTACAAGGATAACCAGAGTCTCGAAGTGACCGATCCCGACCTGTTCGCTCCCGGAGAGTATCTCTGGGTCCTGAACGAGGGGTCGAACGACAATGCGATGGTGTGGCGTGCCGAGGCACCCGTTGCGGGCGTGGTCAATTATTTCGACGGTCGGCCCGTAGAGGAGGGCAGTTACAGAGCCCGTGTCTCGAACGACCGTTCGGAGGGAGGATTCTTCTGGGATCAGGCCTCGTGGCAGCATTCCGACGACGGCGGCCGGAACTGGACGCCCGAAAAGATGGTGTTGTTGCCGACCGAATTTTCGTCCGATCATTTTTCCGTCTGCGATCCCGGACTGGCCCGCTGGGGCGGTTACTATTATGCGGGGTACACTTCCACGGAGAACGAAGGCATGGTCGAGAACCATGTATACATCGCCCGTAGCCGGACCCCCGAAGGTCCGTGGGAAAAGTGGAACGGTTCGGATTGGACCTCGGGTACGGATGTCCGTCCGATGATCTTCTTCACGGGCGATCCCACCCGGTTCGGGGCCGGAGAACCGTCGATCGTCGTGCTCGACGGCACGGTCTATTTCTATTATACGTGGAACGACAGGGGCGACGAGGCCGTCACGACGCGGCTGGTTACGGCCGACGCGAACGATCCGCTCTGGCCTGCGCACCTTACCGACCACGGAACGGTCATCAACAAAAGCGACATTGCGGGAGCCGACCATTGCGACGTGAAGTACCGCGAGGACATCGGGAAGTTCCAGGCTATCCATGCTGCCGGCCGGATGGGGCCGGACAGTTACATCGTCCTGTGGGAATCGTCCGACGGCGTCCGTTTCGAACGTGCGGGCGAACTGCGCGACAACCTGATGCCCTATCTGCACAACTGCGGCTGGAGCGGCGACTCCGTCGGCCATATGAAACGCGGTGTGCAACAATTCATTTCCTATGCTTACGGATCCGACACTTCGGCCTGGGGACAATGGAATACCCGCTGGAGTCCGATCCGATTGACCGAATAAGAAAACCATGAAACATACAGGAATTTATCTCCTGTCGCTGATCCTGGCGGCAGGATGTTCGTCGGTGGCTTCCGACGAACCGGACGGATATTTGCGTATCGAACTGAATGTCGATTCCGAAGTCGGCGAAATATCCTCGAAAGGCAGCGACCCTGCCGCTTTCACGCTTGAAATACTCCGCGACGGCCGTGTCGTCAAAACCGTGTCTCCGGTCGGCGCTGCCCTCGCACCCATTCCGCTGGAGGCGGGTGCATACACGCTTTCGGCTTATTCCGAACCTTTCGCCGTGCCGGCTTTCGACCGGCCTGTCTACGGAGGTTCGACTTCGGCCACCGTGGTTTCGGGTATGGAGACCCGTGCATCGGTCGCCTGTGCGCAGACCAATGCCGGCGTGCGCATCGACTATACCGACAATTTCAAAGCCAACCGAACCGGTTATTCGACCACCGTGCGTCAGATACAGGGCGCCCTTGCCTTTGCGGGTGCGGATGCCGGGCGGACGGGGTATTTTTTCGCGGACGAGGCGACCTTCGTCGTCACGGCGGACGATCTGAGTTACGAATACGTCATGCGGCTGGAGGCGCAGAAAATTTACAATGTCACCATCGACGACGCCTACCGTCCGACAGGGGGATTGGCTGTCAGCATTACGGTTACGACCGAAACGGCAGATGAAACGGTCGGTATCGTCATCCCTTCGGGCGAGGTCGATTACAGCGAAACCGTAGGGGACACACCGGTTGCAGCCAATACGCTGGTGAGCAATTACGACGGTTGGAGCGCTTCGGGGGTAAGTTATTCCGGCAGCGGTGCATGGGTCTCGACCCAGTCTCCTTCGGATACGTATGCCGGAGCTTCCGGAGGCAATCATTTGTTGCTCAAATCATCGGGTTCGTGGTTCTCGATCTCGGGACTGGATACGTCGCTGGCATCGGCCGGTCTGGCGCTTTCGTTCGGGTGTTGTACGCCGGAGCAGAATTTCGATGTACAGAAGCTGAGTGTCGGTGTCAGCCGCGACGGAGGAGCGACTTTCGAACCGCTCGTCGTTCCGGCCGACGCACGGGCGAGCAACAAGAAGTGGGGCCGGATCGAGATTGTCGAAGGTATTCCCAAGGTCAAAAATCTTGTGATCCGGTTCGAGTCTCTGACCGGAGAGTGTCTGCTGGACGACATTGCTCTGAAAACGACGAAATGATTCCGAAAACGAAATTCAGCTCTCCCGGGAAATTGCACGATGTGCGGGATTTTCGGATAATTCCGTGATTTTCCCTTTCGGAGAAATGATTCGCCCGTCAAGGGACGGGTAAGGGGGAGTGTCATCGTGCCCCGATTGAAAAATTTATCCCTGCCACAGATAGCTGTGGCAGGGATGTTTTTTCTAAGGGAAGGCATTGTGCCCCCGCCGGAGATCGCGGGCCGTCGCTTCTTTCGGGAAGACGCCCGGCCGGTCCCGTCGTTTCGACTTCTTCCCGGGGAGGAGTCGGGAAAGTGCGCTCGGAGTCCGTATGCCCGGCATTCCGTTTCGTCGGGAAAAAAGCGAAAACGGATCGTTCTTGTAACTTTTCTTTTGTGCGGTCGTTATAAAAGCCGAATCGTTTTTGCGGTTCGGCAATTGTACGAAAGGCATCGAAACGAATGATGATTTATTAATAAACCCATAAATTAATTGAAAACATGATGAAAAAACATCTTTTCTGGCTGGTAACGGCCCTGATCGCAGCGACGGGATTCACTGCTTGTAACGACGATGACGACAAAGATCCGGTGAATTACGCCGTATCACTGGCCGAGGCGGCAGGTTCCTATACGGGAACCGATCTGGAAATTTATGTGGGCGGACAGAGCGTTCAGTTGCTCGAAGGACAGGCTGCCCGCATTGGAGGAATGGATGCCGATCAGGTGACGATCTCGATTCCCGACTATGCGATTCCCGGCGAAACGGGGCTGACTTTCACCGGCGTGAAAATGACGACTCCGCTGTTCAATGTGTTCGAAGGCGAGAATGTCAATGCTTCGCGCTCTATCGCGCTGAAAGGCGAATTGCGCGACGGTCGTCTGAGGCTGGATCTGACGCCTGCCTATCGGTCGGATATCGTCGGCGTGTGGAATTTCAATACGGAACTGGACGAAAACGAGACCGTTACGCTGGCTCCCATCTCGATTGCGACGGACGAAGGCGTATCATTGGGCTTCGGCGAATTCATCCTGCCTCTCGTAGGCGTGATGCTCCAGAATTCGATGGCTCTTATCAACCTCGAGTTCCATGCCGACGGTAATCTGACGGCGACCTATAACGCCAATACGCTGAACGATATGATGGCGGCTATGAACGAGCAGCCGATTGCGCCCGTGTTCGTGCATACGCCGATGAACGCGATGAAATGGTATACGAAAGACGGTGCCCTGTACCTCGTCCCGAACCTCAACCTGATGTTCAAGAACAACCCGACCAAGGCGCAACTCGGCCCGCTCGATATCAGCAAGATTATGACGGTCGGTATTCCGCTCCACTATACCAAACAGGGCGACAAGATGACGGCCTATGCCAGCAAGGACCAGATGGAACCGGTGTTCGAGATGCTGTCGGCGGCGATTCAGCTCATCGATCCCGCATTCGAACTCGAATTGGGCGAAGATACTTCCATTCCGCTGAGAAGCATGCTCGAAATGATTCTTCAGCCGATCTGCGACGTGGCTACCGATCCCACGGTACAGCGCTTCGACCTGTGCCTGAACTTCAAGGCGGGTGCTGTTGCCGAGGAGGCTCCGCAGCTTCCCGACGCATCGGCTGCCGCCGTGATCGGAGGCCTGAACGAATGGGCGAAAAACCGGGCCGAGTAATGGCATTCGTACCGGAACGATTCCGAAAAGCAGAAATGTTCGAATCCGAAAGGGGGACTGAAACTTGTTTTCAGTCCCTTTCTTTTTGCACGGGCTTGTACGCTACTGACGGTTTTGACGCGATAGTATGTTAGGAATTCTGTGAAAAATATTGGATTTGATTGTGTATAAGGTGTTTCATTTAATTATTTGTTGTAAATTCGCATAAATAAATATAAACACTTGATGTCGCTATCTGATTTCTTTAGTATTAATTGCCCGTATGGATTAATTCGCAACGATAAAGGCGAATGGGCAGCATTCAATCGAGAATATGTGCCGCTTGGTTTTAATCAAGAACAGGTTAATCGCTCTTTTGTTTACACAAGATACAAAGGGTTATCTGAATCTATTCTTTTAAAGATTGCAGAGAACGGCGAAGAGTCTGTTAATCGCGATGAAGAAGGGAAAATATGCCGGGTTTGGTTATATGATGATCGAACTAATCCCATG
>UROX01000056.1 GCA_900549685.1 uncultured Alistipes sp. | reverse complement strand
ATCGACGCTTATGAACGCATTGGTGGGCGAGCGTCTTTCGATCATCACCTCCAAGGCGCAGACCACGCGTCACCGGATACTGGGTATCGTCAATGGCGACGATTTCCAGATCGTCTATTCCGATACGCCGGGCATTCTCAAACCGAACTACAAGTTGCAGGAGTCGATGATGAAATTCGTCCAGGGAGCGCTCAAAGACGCCGATATCATCCTCTACGTGACCGACGTGATCGAGAAACTGGGCAACCGCAGCGAGATTCTCGACAAGATCGCCCGGAGCGGCATCAAGACGATTCTGGTCATCAACAAAATCGACCTGACGACGCCCGAAGAGCTCGAACGGCTGGTCGCCCTGTGGGGCGAGGTGTTGCCCGACGCCGAGATCGTGCCCGTGTCCGCGCTCGAGAATTTCAATATCGGCGGCCTGTTCGACCGCATTCTCGCCGCTTTGCCCGAGGGGGCGCCGTTCTATCCGAAAGATACGCTGACCGACAAGACGCTGCGTTTTTTCGCATCGGAGATCATTCGCGAAAAAATATTCCTCAACTACGACAAGGAGGTGCCCTATTCGGTCGAAATCGCCATCGACGAATATAAGGAAGAACCTGCCATCGACCGTATCTCGGCCACCATCTACGTGGCTCGCGACAGCCAGAAAGGAATCCTTATCGGGCACAAGGGCGAACGGCTCAAACGGGTGGGAACGGCTGCCCGGGAAGATATGGAGCAGTTTCTGGGCAAAAAGGTTTTCCTCCGGCTTTTCGTCAAGGTCAATCCCGACTGGCGCAACGACGACCGTCAGCTGCGTCGGTTCGGCTATATCGAGCAGTAGACCGCTGTGTCGGGGCGGAACGGTCCGTCCGTGCGGCCGACGTGGCCCCGTAGGTCTTCCTCGGTGCGGTTCCTGAGGAGGCCGCCGGCTTTTTGTGCGACGGAAGTACCGAACGTGCTTTTAATTGCTACCTTTGCGTCATTCAAATTCTAAATTTCGTATAAAAATGGAAAAGGGACCTATCTCTCAATTCATCACCCATCATTACCGCCACTTCAACGCGGCCGCCCTGATCGACGCCGCCAAAGGCTACGAAGCCCATATCGAGGCCGGCGGTAAGATGATGATTACGCTCGGCGGCGCCATGAGTACGGCCGAACTGGGCATTTCGCTGGCCGAGATGATCCGTCAGGACAAGGTGCAGATCATCACCTGTACCGGAGCCAACCTCGAAGAGGACCTGATGAACCTCGTGGCCCACTCGCACTACAAACGCGTGCCCCATTACCGCGACCTGACTCCTCAGGACGAGTGGGAACTGCTCGAAAACCACATGAACCGCGTGACCGATACCTGTATCCCCGAGGAGGAGGCTTTCCGCCGTCTCCAGGGCCATATGTTCAAGATCTGGAAAGACGCCGACGACAAGGGCGAACGCTACCTTCCTTACGAATTCATGTACAAGCTCATCCGCAGCGGCGAGCTGGAACAGTACTATGAAATCGACCCGAAGAACAGCTGGATGCTGGCTGCCTGCGAAAAGAACATCCCGGTCATCGTCCCGGGCTGGGAAGACAGCACGATGGGCAACATCTTCACCTCCTATGTCATCAAAGGCGAACTCAAAGCCTCTACCGTGAAGGGCGGCATCGAGACGATGATCTTCCTCACCGAGTGGTACCGGGCCAACAGCGGCGGCAAAGGCGTCGGATTCTTTCAGATCGCCGGCGGTATTTCGGGCGACTTCCCGATCTGCGTCGTGCCGATGATGTATCAGGACCTCGAGTGGGAGGATGTGCCGTTCTGGGCCTACTTCTGCCAGATTTCCGACTCGACCACCTCTTACGGTTCCTATTCGGGTGCCGTGCCCAACGAGAAGATCACGTGGGGCAAGCTGGCGCCCGATACGCCGAAATTCATCGTAGAGTCCGATGCGACGATCGTGGCTCCGCTGATTTTCGCTTACGTGCTGGGCTGGTAGTCCCGCCGCCGCCCGGAGAGCGGAGTGAAAGACGGGACGCACTGCGTCCGAACGATAGGGTCCGCCCCTGCCGCAAAAGTTGCGGCAGGGGCGGATTGCATTTGCCGGAGATATGGGGCCGGACCTTTCGGCCCGTTATCCGGCTTTTCCGTCGTTCGGGGGCAGCCGGGAAAGATGGTCCGTGAGAGCGGACGGCCTTTCCGCATGATGCGCAGTATCGCCGCGCGGACTGCGCGTCTTCTTTTTTTCGGGGCGTTCCCCCGTGAAGGGTGTCTGCCGGGAACGCGACGGAAAGGAAACGACCGTGCCGTACAAACGGATTCACCCCTGTCGCCGATGATCGCGACAGGGGTGAATCCTGCTGGAAGTCCGTCCGAAGACGGTTCCGGTCTTGTGCCGTCCGTACACCGTTTCCCGGTTCCGGGTAAGAGGGGCGGCCCGATCCGGGACGTTTCCTCTCCGGAAACGGATCGCGGCATGCCGCGGTGTCCGAACGTTTTTATTGCTGCTGCTGAACGTGCTCGTCCGCTCTGGCTCTCACGCGTGCGGCGCGTTTTTCGCTGTCGGGGTGCGACGAGAACATCTTCTGCACGGTCGAGGCTTTGGCTCCCTGCGACAGTTCGACGAGCTTTTCGAGGGCCGAAGCCATACCGTAGGGGTCTATGCCGTTGGCGATGCAGAATTCGAAGCCGTAGTCGTCGGCGGCATATTCCTGCTTCTGGGAGAACTGCGCGTCGGTGAAGCTCGACACCAGATTGCCCAGTTCCGATTCGGTCAGTTTGGCGACCGTTCCGCCGGCGGCTCCCGCCGCGTTGCGTGCGGCCGATACCATGTAGGCGTTCTTCATCGCGTCTTTGACGTCGGTGTGTACGACGTGGCCGATTTCATGGCCGATGATGCCCATGAGCTGCGCGTCGTCCATGATGTCCATCAGCGAGCTGAACACCCGGATGCTGCCGTCGCCGCAGGCGAAGGCGTTGATGTCGATCACTTCGTAGACTTTGAAGTTGAGGTTCAGTCCGTCCACTTTCACGTTTTCGACCAGACGCATGAGACGCTGGGTATATTCCGACGAGTCGGGCGAAACGGGGTTGTGTTCGTCCATCCATTCGACGGCTTCGCGGCTCATCGCTGCGATGTCGGCATCCGAGAGCGTGATCGCTTTCACGGCATCGCTGCCAGCCTGGAGAAGTTTTTTCGTGTCGAGCGCTTTTCCTCCGATTTTGATCTGGGCGGAGGCGTCCGTAGCGCACAGAGCGCCGGCCAGTGCGGCCAGTAGAAAAATTCTTTTCATGTCTGAGTTCGGTGTTAATCGTTCGTTCATACGGATTCCCTCCCCGGTCGTCATCAGACATGGACCGAGGGCGGAAAACCGGATGCAAAGATAGGAAATGAATCTTTATGTGCGACCGGTTCCCACCCTGAATTTTTCTTTCCCGTACGGAAGGTCGGGATCGTCGCCCTGTCGTGTGCCGGCTGCGGACCGTTGCCGATGTTCGCCGGGTTGTGCGTGGGTTCGATGCCTGTTTCCGGGCGGGTCACGGTCTGTCGGACCGTTCCGCGCTTTCGGAGTCGAATTCGGCCCGGTCGAATCCCGACGAAAGGATTTCTTCGGCCCGCGGTACGTCCGCCTCATTGACGATCAGACGGATTTTCGACAGATCGCCCGGAACGGGAAATACGTTCGAGGCGCCTCCGTTGAGAATTTCGCAGCGGAGTCCGTTGCTTTCGAGCAGGCTCCGGCAGATGTCGGCTTCGCCGGCGGAGGAAAAGGTTCTGAGCGTGATGAATTTCGACGTGTCCATAGCATGCTTTTTTAGTTGGAAATGCGTTCGCCCCTCCGTCCGGAATTGTGCCGGTGGGGAGGCGGATACCTGACTCTCAAGATACGCAATAATCCCGACAAAATCCTCGCAGACGATCCTTTTTTACACCGTATTTTTCGCTACTTTTGTACTTTAAAGTAGAAAGGAGAAGTTTCCCGATGGCACAATTCACCCATCTTCACGTACATACCCAGTATTCGATCCTGGACGGCGCCGCGGCCATCAAGCCGCTGCTCAAACGCGCCAAGGAACTGGGCATGACCTCGCTGGCGATCACCGACCACGGCAACATGTACGGCGTCAAGGAGTTCCATGACGCGGCCGAAAAAGAGGGCGTCAAGCCGATCTTGGGCTGCGAGGTCTACGTGGCGGGAGGCAGCCGTTTCGACAAGAGCGGCAAGGACAAGCGGGGCGACCACCTCATCCTGCTGGCCAAGAATCTCGACGGGTACCACAACCTCGCCCGGATCGTCTCCTACGGTTTCACCGAGGGGTTTTACTACCGTCCGCGGATCGACAAAGAACTGCTCAGGACCTATCACGAGGGGATCATCTGCTGTTCGGCCTGTCTGGGGGGCGAGCTGCCGCAGGCCATTATGAAGGGGAATATCGACGAGGCGCACCGCATCGTCGAGGAGTTCAAATCCATCTTCGGCGAGGACTATTACCTCGAGTTGCAGCTCCATCCCAGCGGCGAACCCCGCATCGACAGAAACGTCTACGAGAACCAGAAGAAAGTCAATGAAGTATTGCTGAGTCTGGCCGCCGAACACGGTGTCAAATACATCGCCTCGAACGACGTCCATTTCATCATGGCCGAGGACGCCCCGGCCCACGACCGGCTCATCTGCCTCAATACGGGCCGCGATCTGGACGATCCGGACCGTATGCGCTATACGTTCCAGGAATACCTCAAGAGCGAGGAGGAGATGGCCGCGCTGTTCCCGGACCATCCCGAGGCGCTGGCCACGACGGCCGAGATCGCAGCCAAGGTCGAGGAGTATTCGCTCGAACACAAGCCGTTGATGCCCAACTTTCCGATTCCGGACGATTTCCCCGTGCCGGAAGACAAGTTGCGCGAGACCTTTCTCAAAAAGATGAAGGACAAGGAGCTGCCGGAGGAAATTCTCGGCGGCAGCATGCCGCTCGACGAGGCGGTGGCCCTGCATCCCGAATACACCGACGCGCTGACGATCGCCAAACAGTTCCGTTACCTCGAACATCTGACCTATAAAGGCGCCGAGCGGCGGTACGGCGAACTCTCCGAAGCCGTGCGCAAACGTATCGAGTACGAGCTTTCGACCATCGAGTGGATGGGGTTCCCGGGTTACTTCCTCATCGTGTGGGACTTCATCCGGGCCGCACGCGAGATCGGCGTCTCCGTGGGGCCGGGCCGTGGCTCGGCGGCCGGGTCGGTCGTCGCCTACACGCTGGGCATCACCAACATCGACCCGATGAAGTACGACCTGCTGTTCGAACGTTTCCTCAACCCGGACCGTATCTCGCTGCCGGATGTGGACGTCGATTTCGACGAAGACG
The DNA here is from genome assembly GCA_900549685.1 of uncultured Alistipes sp. GTDB lineage: Bacteria > Bacteroidota > Bacteroidia > Bacteroidales > Rikenellaceae > Alistipes_A. Next base: position 8,583 of record UROX01000056.1, on the reverse strand, counting down.
GCCGGGCCGACGTGCTCCACTACGTGGTGAGCAAATACGGCAGCCAGCGCGTGGCCCAGATCGTTACGTTCGGCACGATGGCCCCCAAGCAGGCCATCAAGGACGTGGCGCGGGTCCAGAAGCTCCCCCTGCAGGAGAGCAACCGCATCTCGAAGCTGGTGCCCGAAAAACCGGGTACGACGTTCGCCAAGGCCTATAAGGAGTCGCCCGAACTGCTCGCCGAGAAGGATTCGGACAACCCGCTGATCCGCGACACGATGAAATACGCCGAGAAGCTCGAAGGTTCCGTGCGCCAGACCGGCGTGCATGCCTGCGGCGTCATCATCGGGCAGGACGACCTCGAGAAGTTCGCGCCGGTGGCCATCGCCAAGGATGCCGAACTGAACGTCGTGCAGTACGAGGGCAAGCTGGTCGAAAGCGTGGGCCTCATCAAGATGGACTTTCTGGGACTCAAGACGCTGTCGATCATCAAGGATGCGCTCGAGAACATCGAATCTTCGACCGGCAAGAAAGTCGATATCGACGCCATACCGCTGGACGATGCCGCCACCTACGACCTTTACAGCCGGGGCGAGACGACGGGGCTGTTCCAGTTCGAGTCGCCGGGGATGAAAAAGCACCTGCGCAACCTGAAGCCCAACCGTTTCGAGGATCTCATCGCGATGAATGCCTTGTACCGTCCCGGCCCGATGGAATACATCCCCAACTTCATCGCCCGCAAGCACGGACTCGAACCGGTGACCTACGAGATCGCCGACATGGAGGAGTACCTCAAGGATACTTACGGCATCACGGTCTATCAGGAACAGGTCATGCTGCTGTCGCAGAAGCTGGCCGGATTCACCGGCGGCGAGGCCGATACGCTGCGTAAGGCGATGGGTAAGAAAAAACGCGACGTGCTGGACAAGATGAAGCCCAAGTTCATCGAGGGCGCCAAGAAGAACGGCCACGACCCCAAGATATGCGAGAAGATATGGGGCGACTGGGAGGCGTTCGCTTCGTATGCGTTCAACAAGTCGCATTCGACCTGTTATGCCTACGTCTCCTACCAGACCGCTTACCTCAAGGCCCACTATCCGGCCGAGTTCATGGCCGCCCTGTTGAGCCGCAACCTCTCGGACATCAAGAAGATCAGCTTCTTCATGGACGAGTGCAAGCGCATGGGACTCTCCGTGCTGGGTCCCGACGTCAATCACAGTAAGACGCGGTTTTCGGTCGATGAGGGCGGCAATGTCCGCTTCGGTTTGGCCGCGATCAAGGGAGTGGGCGAGGCTGCCGTGCAGAACATCATCGACGTGCGGGCCGAGGGCGGTAAGTTCACGTCCGTGTACGATTTCGTCGAACGGGTCAATTTGCAGGCAGTCAATAAGAAAACGCTCGAAAATCTGGTCCTCGGCGGTGCGTTCGACGCCATCAGCGAACTGCCGCGCAGCGCCTACCTGGCCAAGGACGACCGGGACGGAACGATGCTCGATGCGCTGATCCGTTACGGCAACCGCATGCAGAGCGAGAAGAACAACGTCCAGCAGAGCCTTTTCGGCGGCGAGGCGGCCGAATCGGCCGTCCGCAAGCCAGAGCCTCCCGCCTATACGCCGTGGTCGAAGCTCGAGACGCTCAATCGCGAGCGGGATGTGATCGGGATCTATCTCTCGTCCCATCCGCTCGACGATTTTTCGTTGATTATCAAGCATTACTGCAACTGTTCGCTGGGCGATCTGGCCGACCTGTCGTCGATGAACGGCCGCGATTTCGTCGCTGCGGGCATGGTGACGGCCGTCATGCACCTGACTACCAAGACCGGGAAACCCTACGGACGCTTTACGATCGAGGACTACAACGGCTCGCACGAGTTCGTGCTCTTCTCGAAAGATTACGAGAATTTCCGGCGGTTCCTTTTCGAGGGCTATTATCTGCTCATCAAGGGCAAGGTCGCTCCGCGGATTTACAATCCCAACGAGCTGGAGACCCGCATCAACTCCATTATGATGCTCTCCGAGGCGCAGGAGACGCTGATGAAGGAGGTGACTGTTTCGGTTCCGGTTGCCGATCTGACCGAAGAGCTAGTCGATAAACTTTCGCTGACGGCCCGCGAGAACCGGGGCAAGGTCATCCTGCGCGTCAAGGTCTACGACCCCGCGACGGATGTGGCCGTGAGCCTCTATTCCAAAACGGTCAAGGTCGGCCTGACCGGCGAGCTGGTCCGCTTCTTCGACGACTATTCGTTGCGCTATACGTTGATGTGACGGTCCGTGTGTGTCGGATCAGTCCTTGTCCGGACCGGTTTCCCGGCATGTGGCTGGCGGCGGTGCGGATTCGGTCATGCGGCCGTTTGCAGATTCGGCCCGATACGGTCTCGCGCACGACATTTATTAAGTGTGCGGCTCTATGTTCCGGGTGCCGGCATCCGTTGTCGCCTCCGTGCGGTCCGGACTGCGACTCTGAGCCTGTGGAAGGTGGGGCCGATCCGAACATGCGCCTGCGGCCGCCGATGATACCCGTCGGGGCGATACGCTGCCGGAAATTCCGGCACGTTGCAATATGCGATTGTCGGAGTATATCGTTACTAACTGAAAAACGTCCATGTCCCGTATCGAACAGGAAAAGAAAACGGCGGAACGGATGATCCGTCTCTATTGCCGCGGCAGGGAGGGCGGCGACCGGCTCTGTCCCGAGTGCGCCGCGCTGTTGGAATATGCCCGGCAGCGCCTTTCGCGTTGTCCTTTCGGCGAGCGCAAGCCGACCTGCCGCCGGTGTCCCGTCCATTGTTACAAACCCGATATGAGGGAGCGTATGCGCCGTGTGATGCGGTATGCCGGTCCCCGGATGCTGTTGCACGATCCTGTGGCCGCTCTCGTCCATCTGTGGCGGGAATTCGGAAAGCGGAGAGGCAGATGACGGCCGTCCGTTCGGCTGAGGCAGGTGCGGGTGCCTGCCGACTCGTTTCCCGGCAGCCGATATACTGCTTTAGGTGGCTTTCCTGCATGAAAGCGTGAATCTCGGGTCTGTTTCCGGTAGCGGACGTATGGGGAAGTCCTGCCTGTAAATAAATATTAGGAGGTGCTTCGGGCGACGGTTGCCGGCGCGGGCGACGTGTTTTTTACAGAGGCTGTCGGAAATTTTTGCGAGAAAATTTTTTCGACGCTCCGTGTCGCATTTTCGATGAAGACAGGCCCGGCGCAGAAAAAATCGGGTACACTGCTGTCGGAAGCGATTCTCCGGTTGGCAGATGGGGCGAAGAAAAGCAGCGGTGCGGAAGGTCTCGGGGGCGGGAAGAAGAAATAGGTTTCGCCGGTCCCGCTTTTTGGCTATCTTTGTCTGCCGAGAACGAAACTTTAAAAACATAAAACTATGGCACTCGCTGTTACGAACGACAATTTCAAGGACCTGATAGAATCGGGCAAACCTGTGGTAATCGATTTTTGGGCCGAATGGTGCGGTCCCTGCCGGACAATCGCTCCGGTCGTCGAAGAACTGGCCTCCGAATACGACGGCCGGGTGACGATCGGCAAATGCGACGTCGATGAGAACAATGCGGTGGCGATGCAGTTCGGTATCCGCAACATTCCCACGATTCTTTTCATCAAGGGCGGAGAAGTCGTGGACCGTCAGGTGGGCGTCTGCCCCAAAAGCGTGCTGGCGGAGAAGATCGCCGCATTGCTCTGATTGCACCGGTCTGGTTGCATGCTTCGGCCGAGTCGGTATCGAAATCGGTCGGTGGATCCGCAGAAAAATGGAATTCGGCAGGAGATGTGTTTCTCCTGCCGAATTTTTTCGGATGCTCCGTGGCCGGAGAAAATGCCTCGGAGGCTGTTCCTGCGGACTCGGCGGTGTGAGGGCAGACGGTGAGTCTTCCTCTCCGCTGTATCTCGCCCCCTGGCTGTATTTTCGGGTCGGTCCCGAAAATCCCGGCCGGTCAGTGCGGGAAAAGGTGCTGCTTGGGGAAAGTGCGGGGCGTGACTTCCCGTCGATCTTCGTGTGGATATGCCGTTGCGATTCGGGCTGTTTCGGCCGGTCCGTCGGATATTTCCGGCGAAGGATGCGGCTTTTTTATGGGGCTGCCGCTCGTGTCGGGCAGCGGACGATGGGAAAGCCGGTTGCGTTTTTGGGCGCAGTGTCCGGATTATTCGCTATCTTTATCCGGACGAAAGAAACGAAAAAGTATGATGAGAAGGTTATTGCTGTTGTTGTGCGTATTGTGCGTACGGCCGGGACAGGCTGCACGGCCTCAGTACGACGATTTTTTCACGGAAGAGGGACTGCGGATCGATTTCGCGCTGTGCGGAAACGATCATGAGCAGTCGGCCGCGCTGCAAAGTCTGCGGTGGGAACCCCTGTGGGCCGGCCCCCGCAAAAATCTGATCGACACGTCCGGTTACGGCAGTTATTACGTCAATCTGTACGACATGGCTTCCGGCGCGCATATCTATTCGCGCGGGTTCTGCACGCTGTTCGACGAGTGGCGGACCACCGACCGGGCGCGGTTCGAGACACAGGCGTGGGACAATGCCGTCGTCGTGCCGTTTCCCCGTCGCAAGATCGTTTTCGAACTGACGGCCCGCGACCGTTCCTCGATGCGTTTCGAGCCGCTGCTCACGCTCATCGTCGATCCCGACGATCCGGCCGTGGACCGCAGTCCGCTGCCCCGGTACGAGGTCGTCGATATTCTGCATAACGGATCGCCGGCCGAGAAAGTCGATCTGGTCTTTCTCGCCGAAGGGTATGCGGCCGCCGACCGCGACCGGTTCATCGACGACGCCCGCCGGTTCGCCGACCGGCTTTTCGAGACGGAGCCTTATTGCAGCCACAAGGACGATTTCAATATCCGGGCCGTCGTGCTCCCGTCGGCCGATTCGGGCGTCGATGAATCGGGCAGGGGCGTTTGGAAAAATACGGCGCTCAATTCGGGGTTCTATACGTTCGGCATCGACCGTTACCTGACTACACCCGACATGCGGTCCATCCGCGACGCGGTGTGGAACGTGCCCAACGATGCGCTGTTCATTCTCGTCGATACGGATATTTACGGCGGAGGCGGGTTCTACAATTTCTATGCGATCGGTTCGGCGGGCCATCCGCATACGATCCGCGTTTTCGTCCACGAGTTGGGACACAGTCTGGCGGGATTGGCCGACGAATATTTCGATTCGGAGGTTGCCTATAACGATTTTTACGATCTGCAAAGCGAACCGTGGGAACCCAATATCACCACGTTGGTCGATTTCGGACACAAGTGGGCCGATATGTTGCCTCCCGACGTGCCGGTTCCGACACCGGTGGATAGGACCGATCCGTTGCGTCTGGGCGTGTACGAGGGCGGCGGCTATTCCTCGAAAGGGATCTATCGTCCTGCCGACGTGTGCTGCATGCGCAGCGGCGAGCGTTTTTGTCCGGTCTGTCGGCGAGCGATCGAGCGGGCGATCCGTTTCCTGTGCGACCGGTAGCCGGAAAAGTCTCCGTGCGGAGGGCGGCGAATATGTGCAGGACGTCGCGCGTCGCGCGGTCGTGTGCTTCGGTGGGCCGGTTTCTGAAGGCACCTCGCCGACTGTCGGAGGCAAAAGCCGAATCGTCTCTCTTTTCGAACAGGTTTCGATAGTAGGATCAATGGCTTTGTCCGGTCCGGGGGCGCCGATCCCGATAGGTCGCGGCGGTGGCGATGCTATGAATCCTGTCGGTCTGTCGTGCTGTCGGACAAGGCCGTTTTAGGTTTCCGCAGGAGAATCCTGTTCGGCAATAACACGGTTCGCGCACCATGTCGCGAATTTTTTCGATATCCGTCTGCGCAAGCACTCTTGCCGAAATCCTCTTTGACCTACGAATCCTTTGCCGAAATTCTACGTCTCATCGAGTCTGCCGTGGCGGTAGCCGAACCCGAATCTTACAGATACCGGAGAATGAAAAATACGTACAAGCTGGACGTGGCTCTGCGGAGTGTGTCCGTACAGTGACCCTTACGACTCGCGAACTGCTCAAAGCCGTTCCTTTGGTGAGCGCTGTCGGCCCGTCTTGGGATTACGGATTCGAAACGTCTGTACACGGAATCGCGGTCGTCAGCCGGAAGATATCCGGCCGGAAAGCTGGAGCATGTGCGTGCCGGGAGTCTGCTTCCCGATCATTGCATATTTAAATGCAGTTCTTCGATCTTCCGGTCTTGTCGTAGTCTCCGTGCTTTTCGTGCCGTGTGTAAAGCCTCTGCCTGGGGCTGGGGCCGTTGGAAAAACGCCTGGTCGTCGCGGATTTATGCGGGCGAATATGAAAAATGCAGTCGGAAAATTCGATGCACTGCAATATATGATTGTCTGTTTTAACGTTCCGAGGTTCGGTACGGCGGTATATTTTCACGCCGTCCGATGAGATTCGCGGATATGGACCGCGTGTTCGGATCGACCCGCATCCGCTTCCGGTTTTCGAAAGGACGATTGGCGCCTGCGAAGCGAGGCGGAATACATGTCGGTTCGTTGCGATATGAAATCACGCATATCTCCCGGTGTCTGTCCGGAAGTAAGTATCCGGAATTTCCGGTTATTCTGCGGTATTCCGGCCCGTTGTCCTTTCGCGGAGCCAACGTCCGAGCGAGGCGATCAGCTCGTCATAATGTACGAATGCAGGGTCCCAACCCCATCCGTGACCGCCGTGCGGATAGATGTGCAGTTCGGCGGGGATGCCGTGCCGTTTCAGTGCTTCGTAGTAGACGAGGCTGTTGCCTGGCAGAACATTGTCGTCGTCGTCGCTCAACGCGATGAAGGCGGCGGGCGTGCGGTCGGTTACCTGTTTTTCGCAGGAGTGGACTGCAGTGTCGGCCGGTGTGTCGTTCCCGAACAGGTTGTCCATCGTTTCCCTGTCGATGATCGTTTCGTCCCGCGATATGGCGGCATAGCACAGGATCGTGAAATCGGGACGCGAGGCATCGTCGGGATACAGGGTCGATGCGGCTGCCGCCAGATGGCCTCCGGCCGAGAAGCCCATGATGCCGACGTTCGCCGGATCGATATGCCACTCTTCGGCATGTTCCCTCACGGTTCTGAGTGCGGCGCAGGCATCTTCGAGCGGAATATCGGGATGCCCGTTCGGCATGCGGTAACGCAGCACGACGGCCGTAACGCCCTGCGTGTTGAGCCATCGGGCCACACGTATCCCTTCGTGATCGAAACATACGGCGGCATATCCACCTCCGGGACAGATCACGACAGCCTGTCCCGTCGCCTGCCGGGGATCGGCTACGAACGGCAGGTAATCGGCCTCCGTGGCCATGAATACGATGTCCTGTGTCCGGCGCATGCCCGAATCGGGCAGACCGTTGCTTGTCTTCGCTCCGCCGGGGTAGAGCGGAACCGAATCGGGGAGTGTTCCGGCCTGTAATCGGGCGGAGAGAATGCCCGACGGATTCCGTAGCAGAGCGACCGTCGCGAGGGCAATTGCTGTAATCGTGACCGTCAGGATGATTTTTTTCATCATAGCGTTGTTCGTTCGGTGTCCTTTCGTAGAACGGTCCGGAAGGAAATGCTTCGAAAGATGCGGACCGATACTCTTATCGGGTGTTGTCCCGTTTGCGGATCTCGCCCAACCATCGTTCCAGGGCCGCGGTCAGTTCCTTGTGGTAGGGGAACGACTCCCTCCATCCCCATCCGTGACCGCCCGAAGGATAGATATGCAGCTCGGCCGGAATGCCGAATGTCTTGAGCGCCTCGTAGTACGACAGGCTGTTCGACGGCGGGACGGCTTTGTCGTCGTCGCTCAACGCGATGAAGGCGCAGGGCGTGTCCCCGTTTACCTGTTTGTTGTTCGAGTAGAGGTCCACCTGCTCGATCGGGGCGTCGCGGCCGATCAGGTTTTGTCTCGTGCCGAGGTGGGTGGAACGTTCGTCCAGCGTGACGACCGGATAGATCAGAATCGAGAAATCGGGACGGCTGCTTTCGTCCGTGAAGTGGGTCGCGGCCGTGGAAGCCAGATGACCTCCCGCCGAAAAGCCCATGATACCCACCTGTTCGGGGTCGATATGCCACTGCCGTGCGTTCCGTCGCATCATTTCTATGGCTGTCCGGGCGTCTTTGAGCGGAATGTCGGAATGTCCGTTGGGCATGCGATAACGCAGTACGAGAGCGGCGATGCCCCTGTCGCGGAACCACCGGGCTACGTCGATGCCTTCATGGGCATAGGATACGCCGGCATAGCCTCCTCCCGGACAGATCACGACGGCCTGTCCGGTCGCTTTGTCTTCGTCGGGCAGAACGAGCATGTAGTCGGCATCGACGGCCATTGTCAGGAATTCAGGCGTATTTTTTACCTCTTCGGGCGCCACACCGTTGCTTTCCTGTGCGCCGTCGGGATAGAGCGGAACGAACTGCGGGGTTTGGCCCTGTACTGCCGGAGCCATGCCGGTTAGCGCGGCTGCTATGATCGATAGAATCTTTTTCATAATTTGTATTTTTGATCCCATAAAGATAACGATTCGAATCCGATTTCCAACAAATATCGCTCTCCCCGATCGGAATTCGCCGAGAAACAGGAGCATTCACAGGTTGTTCGTGTGTCTTAATTTCGCGGCCGCCGGGCAATTGGTCACGCCGGGGGGCGCGATTGAAATTT
>UROX01000055.1 GCA_900549685.1 uncultured Alistipes sp. | reverse complement strand
GAGCACGACGGCTGCGAGCAGGGGGAGCGATGCCCGGCCGGATCGGGCGGCAACGATGCCCGAGAGTACGGCCAACAGGCCCGACTTGAGCAGAATGGCCGGCAGTGCGGTCACGGCGGGCATGCCGAACAGCGCCGAGTTGAGCAGCGGCGAGGCGACGGCCGTAAGCAGCCCTGCGCGCCATCCGTATTTGTAGGCTGCGATGAGCGTGAAGAAATAGATCGGCAGCCATCGGGCGCCTCCCAGCGGAACGAGGTGGCAGAGCAGGGGCAGAAGAAGGTTTCCGGCCACGAACAGTGCGGCCGTCCGATAGGTTTTCGCCTGGCTGTATGCCAGCGAATAAAGTTTTACAGAGGTCGTTTGCATCGTATAATCGTTTTTTAGTTCAGTTTCACCAGTTCGTAACGCTGGCTGCCGAGTCTGATCCGCTCGCCGTATTCCAGCGTGTGCATGCCGTGGCGGGAGTCGATCCGTTCGATCAGATGGATTTTGCCGGGATCGTCGGATGCACGCACCAGGTCGGTGCAGGCTCTGTCCAGCGCCACCGGATCGAGCGAGGCGAGGATGCCTATGTCGCCCATCCGGGGTTCTTCGGGCGACGAGTCGCAGTCGCAATCGACCGACAGCCTGTTCGCCACGTTGATGTAGAGAATCCGTTCGCCGCAGTGGTCGGCCACCGCCTTGGCCGCTTCGGCCATCGCTTCCAGGAAATCGTCTTGTGCGGGCAGATTGTTCCACGGATCGGAGGTCGTTTTTCCGGCCGTGTGGATCCATGCCTTGCCCGACGAGGATGCGATGCCGATGGACATGTTCTTGACCGCGCCGCCGAAACCGCCCATCATGTGTCCTTTGAAGTGCGAGAGGATGATCGTGAAATCGTAGTCGGGATAGTGCGAGCCGACGAAATCCTCGCGGAGGTGCCGGCCGCCTTCGACCGGAAGCGCCACTTCGCCCTCGGCATCCATGATGTCTACCGGGGCGATTGCCGTGAAACCGTGGTCTTCGGCCGCCTTGAGGTGGTCGGCTGTCCGGGCGCGCCCTCCGCCGTAGGCGGTGTTGCACTCGACGATTGTGCCGCGTACCTTACGCACCAGATCGCCGATGAGAGACGGTTGCAGAAAATTATGTCCGCCCGGCTCGCCGGTCGAAATCTTGACGGCGACCCGGCCGGTCGCCTCGCGTCCCAGAGCTTCGTAGAGGCGGACGAGACGGTCGGCCGAGATCTCCTCGGACATGTACACTTTCGGCACTCCGGCGCGGTCGGCCGATGTCGTGCCTGCTGCGCTTTGCGCGGCCGGACACCCTGTCCCCGTTGCAGGGGATTTCGAATCGAAAGTCGCCATGCGAATGTTTTTTTATCGTAAGAAGGTCATTTGATTTTCAGTTCCGGGATCAGCGGATCGACGTCGAGCAGCCGGAGCGAGCGGACCATGTCGAGCGTTTCCCGTTTGTATTTCAGGAAGTGGGGCGTGGCGATGTGGCTCCGGTAAGCCGCCTCGTCGGCATAGATTTCCAGAATCGTCACCTCGTGCGGACGTTCCTTGTCGGCGACGGCATAGAGCGTCAGTACGCCGGGTTCCGACCGCATGGATGCCTCGATCTCCTCCTTCAGAGCGGCATTGTACTCGGCGAGCCGCACCGAATCGACGACGATGTTCGACAGGCGGACTACGAGTGTGGTGTTTTTCGGGGGATTGTCCGGCAGGCTCCGTTCCGATGGCGGTTGCGCCTGGGCGGACACGGCGAGAAGGCCCGACAGGGCGGCGATGGCGGTACTCTTTTTCATTTTCCGGTCGGATTCGTGCGTTTCAGAAACATTTCGATCTGCCGGAGGCATTCTTCCGGCGTGTGCAGCGGCAGGCAGAGCGTTTCGACCGGACAGAGTCCCGTCCCGGCCCGATTGACGATATGCGGGACTTCGCAGGCACACTCCGCCTCGATGCCCGCCGTGCGGAACAGTTCGAGGGCGGGCGTGCTGGCCACGCCGGCGAAGACACCCTGCACGCCGCCCAGAACCATCAGGGCCGCGGCTCCTTTGCCCACGACCTTGTCGGCGACGAATGCGCCGCGGAGCGCTTCGGGTTCTTCCCGCAGCAGACGGTAGAGGTCCCGCACGCCCCGTTCGCGGAACGAGCGGAAGATGCCCCGGTTGCAGATGACGCAGGAGCAGTTTTCGGCCCGGAGACGGTCGATGGCCGTCCGGCGTTCTGCGGGGGTGATCGTCGGGAAAGCGTTCATATCGTCCGGTTTAGAATTCGCGTCCCTGTTTGAGATCTTCGACGAAACGGTCGATGCGCTGCATCTGGGCGGGAATGTCGATGCTCTGCGGACAGTGGGGCGTACACTGGTTGCACCCGATGCAATGATCGGCCTGTCGCAGCCGGGGAACCGAGCGGTCGTATCCGACCAAGAAAGCCCGTCGGGCCGTCCGGTAGTTCGCGTCCTGCGACGACGAGGGCATGTTGCCCGCGTTGATACATTTGTTGAAATGGAGCAGGATGCCCGGAATGTCCAGCCCGTAGGGACACGGCATGCAGTATTTGCAGTCGTTGCACGGAATGGTCGGATAGCGGAGCAGCTGCTGGGCCGTCTCCTCGAGAAAAACTTTGTCGTCGTCGGTGAGCGGTTCGAGCGGGGCATAGGAGCGCAGGTTGTCCTGCAGGTGCTCCATATAGGTCATGCCGCTGAGTACGGTCAGGATGCCCGGAAACGAGCCTGCGAACCGGAACGCCCACGAAGCGACGCTCGAGTCGGGCTTGCGCGTTTTGAGTTTGACGGCGATATGGTCGTGCACGTTCGAGAGCCTTCCGCCCAGCAGCGGTTCCATGACAACGGCCGGAATGCCCCGTTTTTCCAGTTCGCCGTACAGGTATTCGGCGTCCGTGTTGCGGGTATTGACCTCTTTGGCATGTTTCCAGTCTACGTAGTTCAGCTGGATCTGGACGAAGTCCCATCCGATCTCGTCGTGTATAGACAGCAGGTGGTCGAACACCGCGATGTCGCCGTGGTAGGAAAATCCCAGGTTGCGGATGCGTCCGGCCTCGCGCTCGGCGAGCAGGAAGTCGAGCATGCCGTTGTCGATGTAGCGTGCCCGGTACTCTTCCATGCCGTTGCCCATGCCCACGGCGTGCAGCAGCATGTAGTCGATGTAGTCCGTCTGCAGTTCGCGGAGCGAGTTGCGGTACATGGCCACCGAGGCCTCGCGACTCCATGTCGAGGGCGCGAAGTTCGACAGTTTGGTGGCGATGAAATATTTGTCGCGCGGATGACGGCTCAGGGCGATGCCCGTCACGTGTTCCGACAGGCCCCGGCAGTAGGCGGGCGACGTGTCGAAATAGTTCACCCCGTGAGCGATGGCGTAATCGACCAGTTCGTTCACCGCTTCCTGGTCGATCTCGTCGGCGCTGTCGCGGGCGCTGCCGTTCGCGACGGTCGGCCAGCGCATGCAGCCGTATCCCAGCAGCGACACGCGGTCGCCGGTTTTGGGGTTGGTGCGGTAGGTCATCCGGTCGGTCGGTATCTCGGCCTGTGCGGAGCGGTCGCGCGATGCGGAATCGCTCTTCGGGTCGCAGCCGGCGAGCGCTGCCGCCGATACCGCCGCTCCCGCACCGATCCGCCGGAGGAATTCGCGGCGGCCGATCGTGTTCTTATTTTTCGTTTCCATAGGAATATGCGCGTTAAATGACTCTGTGGTTTTTGTGTCCTTCGACATAGATGGCGCTGAAAGGCCGGGCGGGGCAGAGGTGTTCGCAGGCTCCGCACCCGATGCAGCGCTCGGTGTTCACGACGGGAATCTTCGGCGAATCCTCCATATCCTCTACGGACGGTACCATCGTGATGGCTCCCGTCGGACAATGGCGGGCGCAGTTGCCGCAGTCCACTCCGTCGGTGAGCGGCACGCAGTTGTCTTTCACCCACACGGCATGGCCGATCTGTACGGACGATTTCTCGGCCGCGTCGATTCTGTGGATGGCGCCTGCGGGGCATACTTCGGCGCATTTGGTGCATTCGGGACGACAGTGTCCGCGTTCGTAGGACATTTCGGGCTGCATGAGCGTCTTGAGTCCCGTCGAAGGGCGCAGTACGCCGTTGGGACATACCGAGACGCAGAGCAGACAGCCCGTGCAGTGCTGCGTGAAATGCCGCAGGCCCTGTGCTCCCGGCGGTACGATCGGCACGCTGCGGTCGGGAATTTTCCGGTCGAGGATTACGGCCAGTCCGCCGTCCACTTTCTTTTCCTGTGCGCGGGCTGCGGCAGAGGCGACGAGCAGTCCCGCGCCGGAAAGAAATCCCCGGCGGGAGATGGCGCCTTTTTCCGTAGCGCCGCTTTTCTCTTTCCCGTCCGCAGCGGCTTTACGGGATGCCGTGCCCTTTGCCGGCCGGAGCCGGTAGGAGATCGCTCCGTGACGGCAGGTCTCGATACAGTCCATGCAGGCCACGCAACGGCTGTAATCGATGCGGTGTTCCTTGCCGTCGATGCAGGATGCCTTGCAACGGCGGGAGCATAGTCCGCAGCGGTTGCATTTCTCCTTGTCGATCACGGGGCGCAGCAGGGCGTATTTCGAAAGCAAGCCCAGTACGGTACCCACGGGACAGATCGTGTTGCAGTACGTCCGGCCTCCCCGCCATGCCAGCACGACGAGCACGGCGAACGTGACGGCGGCCACGACGAAAGTGGGCAGACTCTTCATCCATACGTCCGTTCCGTAGAACGCGTAGCTGTCCGCCCGTTCGGCCAGATAGGCCAGCAGGTTGTTGCCCCAGTCGTAGATCGGGGCGAAAAGATTCTGTGCGATCCGTCCGTAGGCGCTGTAAGGGGCCAGCAGAGCGACGAACGACCCGATGCCCGCGATGAGCGCCACGACGAAAAGCCCCAGCACGCCGTACCGCAGCCACGAGCGGGCGGGCGAGTACGAGAAACGGTACTTCCTCTTCTTGCCCCGGCCGCCGAGCCACGACACTACGTCCTGAAACACGCCCAGCGGGCAGATCACCGAGCAGTAGACGCGTCCCAGGAGCAGAGTCAGCGCCACGAGCGCCAGCACGACACCCGCGTTGAGCGCCAGCAAGGCCGGCAGGAACTGAATCCGGGCCAGCCATCCGAACCACGCGTGCAACGTTCCCGTGAAGTCGAGAAACAGCAGCGTGATGAGCGCGAAGCAGATGACGGCGAGCGTTATTCTGATTTTCCGTAACATAATTTATTGTGATGAAGTAAGTGTGTTTTCGGTTTCATGCGGAGGACTTTCTCCGTTCCGGCTCGTCTCCGGCCGCTAAGGCTTTTCGGAGACAGTCTTCCCCGTCGGGGCGCGGAACTCTTCCCGGCTGCGAAGCCAGGCCTCGACATTTCGGCGGGCTTCCGACAGTCCGTTGCGCGAGACGGAGGGACCCCGGATTACGCGGGCTCCCGTCTCCATTTCGGCGATCGTCTCGACGGAACGCGAAAAACGGCTCCCTCCGTGCGTGCAGAACGGAATCACGGTTTTCCCTCCGAAGTCGTACTCGTCGAAAAAGGCGTAGATCGCCATCGGCATGTCGTACCACCAGTTGGGGTATCCGACGAATATCACGTCGTAATCGTCCGGATTCGCGATGTGCGTCGAGAGTTCGGGTCGCTCGCCGGCCTCGGCTTCCCGTTTGGCCTCGTCGATGAGCGCCTGATGCGAGGCCGGATATTCCTTACGGGTCCGGATGGCGAACAGCTCTCCGCCCGTGGCTTCGGCGATCAGGCGTGCCACGTATTCCGTATTGCCGTACAGATGTCCGTCCTCGATCATGCGGCTGGCTCCCGACGAAGCGTCCGTTCCGTCCGATTCGGGCGATGTGAAGTAGGCGACGAGCGTCCGGCCTGCCGATACCGTTTTCTTCGGAGTGTCCGGCCGTGCGGAACGGTCCTGTGTCGTTTGCTCCTGTCGTTCCTGTCGTCCCGTCGCCGCACCGGCGAGAATCAGTACGGCCGCCGAAAGGAGCGATACGGCCGCAAGGCTTTTTACTTTGATCGAATTCATACCGTTACAAAAATAAAAGAAAGAATGTGAAAATCCTCTGAGAACAGCCGTTTCTTCGCTGTCCGAGGGCCGAACGGAAATTTTGTCGGCCGTTGAGCGGTTTCGTCATGCCGTTCAGCGGATGCTGTGTACGAGTATTTCGGCATCGTCGTCGGCCCGGGAAGCCCGGCTGCCGATGATCGCCCGTCCCTCGAGCACCGTCGCGCTGGGGCATAGCCTTCGGATGTCCGACACGCTGCTGCCCATGCCGCTGCCCTCGTGCGTGCAGAACGGGACGATGGTCTTGCCCCCGAAGTCGTAAGATTCGAGAAAGGCGTATACGGCCATCGGCATCGTGCCCCACCAGTTGGGATAGCCCAGAAAAACCGTGTCGTACCGCTGCATGTCGTCCACCCGGTCTGCCAGAGCGGGACGGGCGTTTTCGTTCAATTCCCGCCGGGCCGTCTGCGTGCACAGGGTGTAGTCGTCCGGGTATTTTTTCACCGTGTCGATGCGGAACATGTCGCCATCGGTCAGTTTCTCGATTTTCTGCGCTACGGTTTCCGTATTGCCTTGCGCGAGATCGACGATACGGCCGTTCGCGTAGTTCTGTCCCCGACGGGAATAGTAGGCGATAAGAATGTTGTTCATGTCTGTTTTCGGTTTTGTCGTTCCCTAATTCTCCGGGCTTCCGTTCGGGTCGTCGTTCGGTCGCCGGTGCGTTTAATCGGAACAAGACAAAAATACCCGGAAGAAGAGATATCCTCCTTAGACGAATTACGGCTTTCGTTACCAATATTCCGGATTTTGCCGTTGCCGGTCGGGGAGGCGATGCCCGGCGAAATCCGTATTGCAAACGTCCGTTGCGCGGGGAACGTGTCGCTGCGATGGCCGCCGCCGCGGCGTATGGAGGCGTACGGAATGAATGCGGGTATAAATCGTTGTAGAATAAAAAGCTACACAGGTTGTGGCATCATAATTGTTCCGGATGTCCGCGATCCGAATAATTGCGAATACGAATACGAAAATGCCGACCGAACCGACGATCTGCCTCTGCCGAACCGAACGTTTCCGTCCGGTCCTGTCGCCGATATACGAGCCGTGCTCCTGTTTTCCGGGAAACGCTTGTCGGACAAAAATTTCCTACCTTCGAACACGATAACAACCCTGTATCATAATGAAAATGAAAAACGACAAACTTTTTTTCTTCCTGCTCGCGAGCACCTTGGCGCCTCTGTGCGCCTTGCCGGCCCGGGCCGACGACACGCTCCGCACCCGGAAGAGCTATCCGATCCGGGAAGTGGTCGTCACCGGAACGCGTAACGAGACCGATCTCCGTCATCTGCCCATGACCGTGTCGGTCGTGGACCGTCGGACCATCGAGCAGGACCACCAGCCCTCTTTGTTGCCCACGCTCGTCCGGCAGGTGCCGGGGCTGTTCGTAACGGGGCGCGGCATCATGGGGTACGGCGTTTCGACCGGTGCGGCCGGCGGCATGTCGCTGCGCGGTGTCGGCGGAAGTCCCACGACGGGGATGCTGGTACTCATCGACGGCCATCCGCAGTACATGGGACTGATGGGGCATCCCATCGCCGATGCCTATCAGTCGATGCTGGCCGACCGGGTGGAAATCGTCCGGGGACCCGCTTCGGTGCTCTACGGTTCGAACGCGATGGGCGGCGTGATGAATATCGTCACGCGGAAGATACACGAGGACGGGGTCCGGAGCAACGTCCGTATCGGCTACGGTTCCTATAATACGTTGCAGACCGAGGCGGCGAACTTCGTCCGGGCCGGACGTTTCTCCAGCGTGGTGACCGGATCGTACAACCGCACCGACGGCCACCGGCCCGACATGGGTTTCGAGCAGTACGGCGGATACGCCAAACTGGGCTACCGGTTCAGCGACGAGTGGAACCTGTGGGCCGACGTGAATCTGACGCATTTCAACGCGTCGAATCCGGGTACGGTATGGAATCCGCTCATCGACAACGACTCGCGCATCACGCGCGGCATGACTTCCGTGTCGTTGCAGAACGATTACGGCAGAACGTCGGGAGCACTGAGTTTTTTCTACAACTGGGGGCGCCATAAGATCAACGACGGCTATTCGGCGGGACAGCAGCCGCTCGACTACCGTTTCAATTCGCGCGACAGGATGCTGGGGGTATCATGGTACCAGAGCGCTTCGCTGTTCGAGGGCAACCGGCTGACCGTCGGTATCGATTATCAGCATTTCGGAGGCAAGGCGTGGAACCGTTACCTCGACGGCGAGGATCGCACTACGGCCGACAAGACGCAGAACGAGGTGGCCGGGTACGTCGATTTCAGACAGTCGCTCGTCCGTTGGCTCACCGTGGACGCGGGGCTGCGTGTCGATGCCCATTCGCAGGCGGGGGTACAGTGGATTCCGCAGGGAGGACTCTCGTTCGTGCTGTCGAAAAACGCGGGGATCAAGGCGACTGTCGGCAAGGGATTCCGTTTCCCCACGATCCGCGAGATGTATATGTTCCCGCCGCAGAATCCGGACCTGAAGCCCGAACGGCTGATGAACTACGAGCTTTCGTACACGCAGCGGCTGTTCGAGGGAGTGTTGTCTTACGGCGTGAACGTCTATTATATCGACGGTTCGAACATGATTATGACCGTCCCGGTGGACGGACGTCCGATGAATGTCAATACGGGCGAAATCGAGAACTGGGGCGTGGAAGGGCAGATCGCGTGGCGCATCGACGCTTCGTGGTCGGTCGCGGCCAATTACAGTTTTCTGCATATGAAATATCCGGTCGTAGCGGCGCCCGAACACAAACTCTACGGCGAGGCCCGTTTCACGCGCAAACGGTGGACCGCTTCGACGGGCGTGCAGTATGTCCACGGACTTTATACGTCGGTCGATCCCCGGACGCGGGAGAATTTCGTGCTGTGGAACGCCGATGTGAGTTTCCGGGCTACGAAATGGCTCGAAGCGTTCGTCCGCGGCGAAAACCTGTTGGCCCAGCGGTACGAAATCAACGCCGGCTTCCCCATGCCCCGGGCCACGGTGATGGTCGGCGCGAACATCGCTTTTTGATCGGCCGTAACCGCCGTGTCCGTACATCCGTATGCCGGCGGGAGGACTGTATCTCCCCGGACACGGCCTTCGGCGGCCGGAGGAAAGGACTCTCCGCGGCCGACAGCAGAGGGATAAGGAGGGTAGGGGACTGCGGGCGCGGCATATAGGAAGCATATAACCGTTTTATCCAATTGAAAATACAATATAATAAAATGATCCGTATCAAGACATTCCGTTTTCTGAAACTGCTGCCTCTCGCGGCGTTTTTTTGTGTGCTCTGGCCGGAGGCCGAGGTTTCCGCCCATTCGGGCAAGGCCCGTTTCCATATCGTGATCGACACCGATGCCGCGGCCGACGACCTGCGGACGCTCTGTATGCTACTGGGCAACCGCGAGGCGGAAGTGCTCGCCGTGACGACCTCGGAGGGCGCTCTGACGCCTGCCGAAGCGGCCCGGCGGGTAAGCGCACTGCTCGACGGTTTTTACCACCAGGGCATACCCGTCGGCCAAGGACGTTCCGTCGGAGTCGCCGCGCCCGCGTGGAGAGCCCATTCCCGGGCGATCGACTGGGGCGACACCAGTGTCGTGACCGCACCCTGTCCCCCGGCTTCGGAGCTGATTGCCCGGACGCTCGAGGGCGAAGAAGAGAAAGTCGTTTTCGTGGCCCTCGGAGCTTTGACCAACCTGTCCGACGCTTTGCAGAGCCATCCTGCGCTGGGCGAGCGGATCGAAAGGGTCGTGTGGTACGACGGTGCGGCCGAATCCCTCTCGGGGGATAACTCCCGCACGGATACGGCCGCCGCCCGACGCGTGATGGAGAGCGGTATCCGGATGACCGTCGTTGCGGCGAATCCTGCGTGCCCGATCGTCGTGACGCCGGCTCTGCTCAATTCGATAGCGACCGTTCCGACGGCGTATGCCGCCAAGATCGTCGGAACGCACCGCAGCGCTCCGCTCGCGGACCTCATCCGGAGACGGCATCCGCAGGCCTGGGACGATCTGGCTGCCGTCTATCTTTTCCGGCCGGATCTGTTCGTCGCGCAGGCCGTAAGTCCGACCGTCGAAATCTGTACGTTGCCGGACGAAGCTTCGGCCGAGGAGGCGCAGCGGACCGTACTGTCCATTCTGAGGGGCAAACCCGACAGCGAAAGCCGGGTTTTCTACGGATTTCCGCTTTGGGCCGAGTGTTACGCCGAGGATGTCGCTCCGCTGATCGACACGGCTGTCGAGCGCCACGGACCGAGCGAATGGCGGGCGGGGGTGCTCACCAACGAGCTGCACGGCCATCTGGGGATCTACGCCACCGTAGGCGTGAAGATGGGCATCCGGGCCCGCGAATATTTCAATATCGGCGTGGACGACATCCGTGTAACGAGCTACGCAGGACTCACTCCGCCGGTGAGCTGCATGAACGACGGACTGCAGACCTCCACGGGAGCTACGCTGGGACATGGGCTTATCGCCGTGACGGAAAGCGACCCTCCGCGACCGGAGGCGGTCTTTACGTTCAAGGACAAAACGATACGGCTGAGACTCAAACCCGAATATGCCGACCGTATCCGTCTGGACGTCAAAAAAGGGATCGACCGTTACGGCGATCTGACCGAAGATTATTGGCAGTATGTCCGGGCGTTGGCCCTGCAATACTGGCTCGATTTCGACCGGCACGAGATGTTCGAACTGCACGTCGAACAATAGGCCCGGATCGCCTGTCGGAAGGAAACGACGAAACAGGGTGTCTGTTATCAGACACCCTGTTTTCATTCGGGGGGAAGGGAAGACTGCGGTCCGTCGCGGAAAATCCGCCGGCCTGAGAGGATCGGGCCTCCGTTACGCTTTGACCAGCGAACGGCCCAGCCAGACGAGCAGCAGACCCAACACGGCGCTCAGACCGAAGTAGAGCCAGAAATAGAGCCAGTGCCGTTGCTGGAGCAGCAGGTACATGTCGTCGGCGAAAGACGAGAAGGTCGTGAAGCCGCCGCAGAATCCCGTGATCAGAAAGACGTTCATCGAGGGCGAGATGACGTTCGATTTTTCGGCCAGTCCGAAAAAGATTCCGATCACGAAGCTGCCGATCACATTGACGGCAAACGTGCCCCACGGAAAGGCGGAGACCGTGATCACATGACACAGTTTCCCGGTCAGAAAGCGCAGGCATGTGCCGATGAAACCGCCCAGGCCTGCGATGAGCATCGCTTTGAACATAATCGATGGTTTTTATGGATTTTCTCCGGTCGCAGGATCAAATTCGGTGCCAGCGGACGTCCCGGCCGAACGGACTCTCTTTTTTGCGGCATGGCATGTTTTTTGTTTTTTCTTCCGCCGGTCGCACAGGAATGATTTCGAAGCCGTACGTCCGTTTCCCGACGCAATTATTCACACTCCTAAAATATTTCGCACTATGCATCTGACACCGAAAGAGATCGACAAGCTGACGCTGCTTTCGCTCGGCATGATTGCCGAAAGGCGTCTGAAGAAAGGACTGAAGCTCAATTATCCCGAGGCCGTGGCCTACATCACCTCCTCGGCCCTCGAGGGAGCGCGGGAAGGCAAGACCGTGGAAGAGGTTATGAAAGACGCCGCTACGGTTCTCACCAAAAACGACGTCATGGATGGCGTGGCCGATATGATCGGTCTGCTTCAGGTCGAAGCCGTATTCACCGACGGGTCGCGTCTGGTGAGCATTCATCATCCTATTAAATAACACTAAAAACGCAAGACTCATGAATACGCAAAATCCGACTTCGGACAAGAAAGTCCCAGCGGCAGCCGCACAGCGGGACCCGGCCGAAGCCCTCTATCCCGGCCAGCCGGGGTTCGCGCCTCAGGCGCCGGTGGCTGTCGGCGGCGAAATTCTGCTCGGTGATCCCATCGAGTACAACACCGGCCGCAAAACCGCTAAAATTTCCGTACGCAATACGGGTGACAGACCCATTCAGGTCGGATCGCACTTCCACTTTTTCGAAGTGAACCGTTATCTGGAATTCGACCGCGATGCCGCTTTCGGCTGTCACCTGAACATTCCGGCCACGACGGCCGTCCGTTTCGAACCCGGCGACCAAAAAGACGTCGAGGTGGTGGCCTATTCGGGCAAACGCCGCGTGATAGGGTTCAACGGACTGGTTATGGGCTATACGGGCGAGGAGGACGAACCTTCCTACTATCCGGCCCATCTGGCCGCTGTCCGCCGTGCCCGCCACGCAGGTTTCAAAAGCACGACTCCGAGAGAGGGGCATTGTTGTGCGGATAAGACGCAGAGCAAGGCCGATGCCGCCGCTGCACAGACGGCACCCCGGACGTCCGCGAAAAACGATAACGACAAAAAAAGATAGAGCATGGCAACGATTTCACGACAGGAATACAACAACCTTTTCGGTCCGACCGTGGGCGACAAGATCCGTCTGGGCGATACCGATCTTTATGTGGAGATAGAAAAAGACCTGCGCGAGTACGGCGACGAGGTCGTTTACGGAGGCGGCAAGACCATTCGCGACGGCATGGGGCTGGCCAACACGATGACTTCGAAAGAAGGATCGCTCGATCTGGTCATCACCAATGTGACGATCATCGATGCCAAGCTGGGCGTCGTGAAGGCCGACGTGGGGATCAAGGACGGCAAAATCGCCGGTATCGGCAAGGCCGGCAACCCCAATATCATGCGCGGCGTGCATCCCGACCTGATTACGGGTACGGCGACGGACGCCATCTCCGGCGAGCACCTCATCCTGACGGCGGCCGGTATCGACGGGCACGTGCATATGATCGCTCCGCAGCAGGCCTACACCGCGTTGAGCAACGGTATCACCACGCTCTTCGGCGGCGGCATCGGTCCTTCGGACGGCAGCAACGGCACGACGATCACTTCGGGTCGCTGGAACATCGAACATATGCTCCAGTCCGTCGAAGCTCTGCCTGTGAACGTCGGTTTTCTGGGCAAAGGCAACTGCTCGGTGGATCAACCGCTGGAAGAACAGATCGAAGCGGGCGCCTGCGGGCTGAAAATCCACGAAGACTGGGGCTCGACGCCTGCGGCCATCCGTGCCGCACTCGACGTGGCGGACCGTTATGACGTTCAGGTGGCCATTCATGCCGACACGCTCAACGAGGGCGGATACGTCGAGGATACGATCGCTGCCATCGACGGCCGTACGATCCATACCTACCACACCGAAGGGGCCGGCGGCGGTCATGCGCCCGACCTGCTCAAGGTGGCTTCGATGCCTTACGTGCTGCCTTCTTCGACGAACCCTACGCTGCCGTTCGGCATCAACTCGCAGGCCGAGCTGTTCGATATGATCATGGTATGCCACAACCTCAATCCCAAGATCCCTTCGGACGTGGCCTTCGCCGAAAGCCGCGTGAGACCCGAGACGCAGGCCGCCGAAAACGTGCTGCACGATCTGGGCGTGCTGTCGATGGTCTCGTCCGACTCGCAGGCCATGGGCCGTGTCGGCGAATCGTTCATGCGTACTTTCCAAATGGCGTCGTTTATGAAGAACGCCTGCGGAAAACTGGCCGAGGACGCCGAGGGCAACGACAACTTCCGTGTGTTGCGCTATATCGCCAAAGTGACGATCAACCCGGCCGTCACGTTCGGCGTATCGGACTATCTCGGTTCCGTCGAAAAGGGCAAGGTGGCCGATCTGGTGCTCTGGGAACCGCAATTCTTCGGAGCCAAACCCAAGATGGTCATCAAGGGCGGCATGATCAACTGGTCGAACATGGGCGATCCCAATGCCTCGCTGCCCACGC
The DNA here is from genome assembly GCA_900549685.1 of uncultured Alistipes sp. Classification (GTDB taxonomy): domain Bacteria; phylum Bacteroidota; class Bacteroidia; order Bacteroidales; family Rikenellaceae; genus Alistipes_A. Next base: position 254 of record UROX01000055.1, on the reverse strand, counting down.
CTCAGCCGTGTTACTACCGTCCGATGTACGGTGCGCTGGGACATGCTATGCCCAAGACCTGCATGTCGTTCGTTTCGCATGCGGCTTGCCGGAGCGGAATCAAGGAACGTCTGTGTCTCGAACGGACGGTGCTTCCCGTGCGTCGCACCCGCCAGCTCACCAAATACGACATGGTGCGCAACGGCGGCGTGCTGAAGATCGACGTCAACCCCGAGACCTTCGACGTGCTCGTGAACGATGTGCGGGCCTATGTC
>UROX01000054.1 GCA_900549685.1 uncultured Alistipes sp. | reverse complement strand
TGGCTTTACAATGCGGAATCGTGGGTCTGCCCAATGTCGGCAAATCGACCCTGTTCAACTGCCTGTCGAACGCCAAGGCACAGGCGGCCAATTTCCCCTTCTGTACGATCGAGCCCAACGTGGGCGTCATCACCGTACCCGACGAACGGATCGTCGCTCTGGCGAAAATCGACAACCCGAAAAAAATCATACCCACGACCATCGAGATCGTGGACATCGCCGGACTGGTCAAGGGCGCCTCGCGGGGCGAGGGCCTCGGCAACAAGTTTCTGGCCAATATCCGCGAGACGGACGCCATCATCCATGTACTCAGATGCTTCGAGAACGACAACATCACGCATGTGGACGGCACGATCGACCCGGTGCGCGACAAGGAGATCATCGACACCGAGCTGCAGCTCAAGGACCTCGAGACGGTAGAGAGCCGCATCACCAAAGTACAAAAACAGGCCGTCACGGGAGACAAGACTGCCAAACGCCTGTTCGATATCCTCTCGCGCTACAAGGCGGCGCTGGAACAGGGCAAAAGCGCACGGACCGTCGAACTCGACAAGGAAGACAGGAAAGTGACCTCGGATCTGCACCTGCTCACCGACAAGCCGGTGCTCTACGTCTGCAACGTCGATGAGAAAAGCGCCGTATCGGGCAACGCCCACGTGGAGGCCGTCCGCGAAGCGATCCGCGAAGAGAACGCCCAGATGCTCATCGTCGCCGCCGCGACTGAGGCCGACATCGCCGAGCTGGAGACCTACGAGGAGCGGCAGATGTTCCTCGAAGAGGCGGGACTCGAGGAATCGGGCGTGAACCGTCTCATCCGTGCGGCATACAGCCTGCTGAACCTCGAGACCTACTTCACGACCGGAGCCGACGAGACTCGGGCATGGACCTACGTCAAAGGCACCAAAGCCCCCCAGGCGGCCGGCATCATCCACACCGATTTCGAACGCGGCTTCATCCGCGCCGAGGTCATCAAGTACGACGACTATGTCGCGCTCGGCTCCGAGAAGGCCTGCCGCGAGGCGGGCAAAATCGCCATCGAAGGCAAAGAGTACGTCGTGCAGGACGGCGACATCATGCACTTCCTGTTCAACGTATAAACGACCTGCGAAAAACCTAAAACGACTGCGATATGGAAAACAGTACCAACCGTCCGGGGCTGAAACTGATCCCCGTGATGCTCACGTTCTTCACGATGGGATTCGTCGATCTGGTCGGCATCTCGACGAACTACATCCAGGCCGACTTCGCGCTTTCGGACAAGGAAGCGAGCTTCTTCCCCTCCATGGTGTTCTTCTGGTTCCTGATCGGCTCGGTGCCCACGGGCATGCTGATGAACCGCATCGGACGCAAAAAGACCGTCCTGTTGAGCCTCGTCGTGACGGCCGCGGCCCTGCTGCTCCCGGTCGTCGCCTACGACAAGACGCTCATGCTCGTGTCGTTCTGTCTGCTGGGCATCGGCAACACGCTGATGCAGGTATCGCTCAACCCGCTGGTATCGAACATCGTAAATAAAGAGAAACTGGCCAGCACGCTGACGCTCGGACAGTTCGTCAAGGCGATCGCCTCGTTCCTCGCCCCGATCATCGCCGGATACGCGGCGCTGCATTTCGGCAACTGGCGGCTGCTCTACCCGCTCTTCACGGCGGTCTCGCTGCTTGCCGTGCTGGCGCTCGGCGTGACGCGTATCCGCGAAGACGACGAGAAGGGATCGACCTCCACGTTCGGACAGTGCCTCTCGCTGCTGGGCGACAGGTTCATCCTGCTGGCGTTCATCGGCATCGTCTGCCACGTGGGCATCGACGTAGGCATGAACCTGACGGCTCCCAAGCTGCTCATCGACCGCGTGGGCATGACGCTGGCCGACGCGGGCTACGCCACGAGCCTCTATTTCCTGTTCCGTACCGTCGGCAGTTTCGCCGGTGCGTTCATTCTGGCCAAATGTCCCGCACGCACGTTCTTCACGATCAGCGTAGCGATCATGGCCGCAGCGATGGCGGGCCTGTTCTTCCTGCACGGACAGTTCGCGATCTACGCCTGCATTGCCCTGATCGGACTGGGCAACTCCAACGTCTTCTCGGTCATCTTCGCTCAGGCCATGCTGCACATGCCGCTCAAAAAGAACGAGGTGTCGGGACTGATGATCATGGGGCTGTTCGGCGGCACGATCTTCCCGATCCTGATGGGCGTGGCATCGGATGCACTCTCCTCGCAGACCGGAGCCGTGGCCGTCATGGCCGTCGGCGTCGCCTACCTGCTCTATTTGTCGAAGAAACTCTCCCTCAACCGATAAAACGGCTACCGATATGGACGGAATCATCGCAGGCATGGGCGAAGTGCTCTGGGACATGTTGCCCGAAGGGAAGAAGCTGGGCGGCGCCCCGGCCAATTTCGCCTATCACATCGCACAGTTCGGATTCGAAAGCACGGTGTTGAGCGCCGTGGGTACGGACGCTCCCGGCGACGAGGCGTTGGAGATTCTATGGAACAAAGGTCTCGCCGAGCGGATCGAACGGGTGGACTATCCGACCGGAACGGTACAGGTCACGCTCGACGGAGCCGGCATACCGCAGTACGAGATCCGGGAACACGTCGCATGGGACAACATTCCGTTCACGGCCCGCATCGAAGAACTCGCACGGCGGACTCGTTGCGTATGTTTCGGCTCGCTGGCCCAGCGGAGTCCGGTCTCGCGCGACACGATCGGACGTTTCCTCGACGCGATGCCCGACGGAACGGACCGTTACAAAGTGTTCGACATCAACCTGCGCCAGCATTTTTATTCGAAAGAGGTAATCGAAGCCTCGCTCGGCAGGTGCGATATACTGAAAATAAACGACGAAGAGCTGACGGTGATCGAACGGATGTTCGGCATCGGCCCGGACGATCCGAAACGGACGTGCGGTGCGCTGATCGCACGATACGGACTGCGCATGCTGATTCTCACCTGCGGAGCCGAAGGCAGCTACGTCTTTTCGGCCGACGAGGCATCGTTCCTCGAAACGCCGCGCGTGACGGTGGCCGACACCGTAGGCGCAGGCGACTCGTTCACCGCCTCTTTCTGTGCCGCGCTGCTCTGCGGCCAAACGCTCCGCGAAGCGCACAGGCTGGCCGTGGACGTCTCGGCCTATGTCTGCACGCAGGCGGGAGCGATGCCCGAGCTGCCCGAAGAACTCCGAAACCGACTGAAACGATAAATTCGAAAACGATATGGAATCTCGGAAAATATGGATTCCGGTCATCGCCGGACTCTGTGCGGTCATCGCCGCAGCCATTCTGGGCCGCAGCTATACGTACAAATACCGGTCGCAGGACCGGATCGCCGTTACGGGTCTGGGCGAGAAGGAATTCACCTCGGACCTGATCGTATGGAAAGGGGCCGTCGTGGAACAGGCCTCCACCGTGGCCGGCGGCTATGCGGCGCTGGAAGAAAACAAGCGGAAGGTACAGGCCTATCTGCACGAGAAAGGCGTGGCCGACAGCACGGTGCTGTTCATGTTCGTCAATGTCGATCGCCTCTCCGAATCGGTCTACGAAAACGGCCATTATGTAGGCGAACGGTTCACCGGCTACCAGTTGCGGCAGGAATTCAAGATCGAATCGACCGATGTGGAGGCCATCGAGAACGTGTCGCGCGAAATTTCGTCGCTGATCGCCCGGGGCGTGATGATCGAATCGGAACAGCCCGACTATTTCTACACGCGGCTGTCGGACCTCAAGCAGGAGCTGATCGAACAGGCGTCGGCCGACGCCCGTACGCGGGCCGAGAACATCGCGCGCAACGCCGGATCGCGGCTCGGAAGACTCTCCGGCGCCCGCATGGGCGTGTTCCAGATCACCGGAGCCAACTCGAACGAAGCGCTCTCGGCCGGAGGCGTCTACAACTCGGCCTCGAAACACAAGAAAGCGAGCATTACCGTAAGACTGGAATATCTTGTCAAATAAACGATAAACGAAAAAATGGAACGAAAAGTCAGGGTGCGTTTCGCACCGAGCCCTACCGGCCCGCTCCACATGGGCGGCGTACGGACGGCTTTGTATAACTATCTGTTCGCCAAGAAAAACGGCGGGGATTTCATCCTGCGTATCGAAGACACCGACTCGCACCGCTTCGTCCCCGGAGCCGAAGACTATATCATGGAATCGCTCGCGTGGTGCGGCATCGCCATCGACGAGGGCGTCAGGGAAGGCGGCCCGCACGCTCCTTACCGCCAGAGCGAACGCCGGGAAATCTATCTGCAGTACGCCCTTCAGCTCATCGAGTCGGGTCACGCCTACTATGCTTTCGACACGCCCGAAGAACTCGCCGCGATCCGTTCGGCCGCCGAAGCCGAGGGAAAAACGTTCGCCTACGACTTCCGGGTGCGCGAAAAACTGGCCACTTCGCTGGCGCTGAGTCCCGAGGAGGTCCGTCGCCGCATCGACACCGGAGAGCAATGGGTCGTGCGGTTCAAGATGCCCGAAAACGAAGAAGTGCATATGCACGACCTGATCCGGGGCGACGTGACGGTCAATACCTCGACGCTGGACGACAAGGTGCTCTACAAATCGGCCGACGCACTGCCGACCTATCATCTGGCCAATATCGTGGACGATCATCTGATGGAAATCTCGCACGTGATCCGGGGCGAGGAATGGCTACCCTCGCTGCCGTTGCACTACCTGCTCTATCGGGCATTGGGCTGGAGCGACACGCAACCGCAGTTCGCCCACCTGCCGCTGCTGCTCAAACCCACCGGAGGCGGCAAGTTGAGCAAGCGCGACGGCGACAAGATGGGATTCCCCGTATTCCCGCTGCGCTGGGTATCGCCCGAAGGGGAAACGGCCCGGGGGTATCGCGAGGACGGCTATTTTCCCGAAGCGTTCGTCAATATGCTGGCTCTGCTGGGATGGAATCCGGGAACGGAACAGGAAATCTTCACGATGGACGAGCTGGTCGAAGCCTTCTCGCTGGAGCGGGTGAGCAAGAGCGGGGCCCGGTTCAACCCCGAAAAGACCCGCTGGTTCAACGCCCAATACCTGCACGCCAAAACGGACGAAGAGGTGGCTGGCCTGTTGCTGCCGCTGCTACGGGAAAAAGGCATCGAAGCCGACCTCGCCAAAACGACCCGCATCGTGGCACTGCTCAAGGAGCGGGCGACGTTCGTATCCGATCTATGGGAGCTGTCGTCGTTCCTGTTCATCGCCCCGCAGGAGTACGACGCCAAAGGGACGGCCAAATTCTGGAAAGGCGAGAATCCGACCCGCATCGCGGCCCTTCGCGAAGTGATCGCCGGCATCGGAGATTTCACCAAAGAGAACGCCGAACAGATCGTACACGACTGGATCGTAGCCAACGAATATCCGATGGGTCAGGTGATGAACTCTTTCCGTCTGACGCTGGTGGGCGCCAGCTCGGGACCGAGCATTTTCGACATCTGCGAAATCATCGGGAAAGAAGAAACGTTGCGCCGTATCGACGCAGCCCTCGAGAAACTGGGCCGGTAATATCCCGAAAACAGGCCGGAAACATCCGGCAGACCTCTCCCAGACGGGCCGATGCCGTACAAAGCATCGGCCCGTCCGTTCTTTTTCCCTGCCGCCGGAGACGTTCCGCTATCGCCGCATTTCATTCGGAGATGTTTCCCCTGCTTCTCCGGGGCACAACCCTGCCGCCGCACGACGATCCATTCCGGACACGAGACGGGCGGCATCCGTGTCCGCCGATCCGACTGCGGCAATCCGTCCGCGGCCCGGACATCGAACACCGGACCATTCCCCCGCGCACACCGACGAAGATATATCGTTACGAGTCCACGATCCGGCTCTCCAACCATTGTTTCCGACGACCATAGCCTGCAGATCCGAACCGTTTCGCCCGGGCAAGAATCGGAAACGACCGTCCGAAACGATTTTTACGGCTACATTCCCTCGCCGAAGCCCCACAAAGGGTCGCTCGTCCACGAAGCGGGGATCGGCATTATCGCAGTCCTCATCCGCGACCGGGAGGAAGCGACTAAGGCCATATACCCAAGATGCAGAATCGCAACAAAAAGCACTCCGCAGAAGCGAAAATCCGGAGCGGCTCCGGTCCGTACGCACAGCCAGCCGGGTCCCGGACGACAGCGGCAGGTCGGGAAGTTCGGAAAGACACAGGCGTGTCGAAACACGGAACCGATGACGGAAATTATTTCTGCAACCGTTTGCATAAACCCGGATATTTTCGTTATTTTGTAAAAACCCTAACGCAAAATCCTCCATGAAAACCGTTGTCTTTACAGAACGAACTTCTCTCGGACGGCCGCACACGGAACCGCACGGAGAAGAAACATCCGTCGGGAGATCGATCCTCTGCGGCTTCGCCCCGCATGGCGAAACCGCACATCCCGTCCCGCGAACCGTATCGCAGGGGAACCGAAAACTCCCGGCAATCGCGGCCGTTCTCACCCTTCTGTTCGTATCGACACTCCTGTCCGCCCCGCTGCGGGCGCAGCAACCGTTCCGCATCGCCGACCGACAGGCGTTTTTCTCCGGCATCGACCTGGACTACCCGGGACTGAACGAGGTGAAAGAAGCTGTCGAAGCGCAACGGTACGACGAGGCTGCGGCCCTCTACTTCCGCTTTCTGGACAACAGGACGGACCGCCGGTTCATGTACGGCCCGGAGAACCGCAGCGAGGTGGTCGCCGATCTGCGGAGGCTCTATCCCGATTTCGAACGAAAAACGACAGACAGGGCCGAGCGCACCCTCACGTTCGAACTGCCGATCGAAGGAACCGTTTTCCGCTGGGACGACGGCGACATCACATGGCGGAACGAGAACAAGGAATGGATCAACATTCTGAACCGCATGCCCTACCTGAACGACCTGGGACTGGCCTACTGGTTCACCGGAGACGAAAAATATTTCGACTGCTGGTGGCACTGGATCGAGGACTGGATCGAGGACAATCCCGTGCCGGACTATCCGATAGAACTCACCGGAGGCACATGGAACCCTCTCCGCCAGAGCTATACCGCCCCGCACGGTCCGTGTCGGGCGCTGGAAGCCGGCATACGGATCGGCAACTGGCTCCAGAGCTACTACTATTTCGCCGGCTCGCCCCGCTTCACCGCAGACCGGAAATGGAAATTTTTCCGTTCGGCGATGGAACACACGCGCTATCTGTACGACTACCTGAAACGGGGAGCGTGCGGCAACTGGGAAACCACGGTATCGTCGGGCATCATTCCGCTGGTCGTTATGACGCCCGAATGGAAAAACTCGGACGATATCCTGCAATTCTGTAAAAAAACGCTTTCGAACAACCTCAAAGCAGCCGTCAATGACGACGGCTTCCAGTTCGAGCTGACGATAGACTACCACCGCCATGTGGGCGAAACCGCCACGAAAGCCGTCTATTTCATTTCGGGACTCAACGGTTTGCCCGGACTGGACGACGAGGCGATGGACAAACTCCGGAAAACCTACGACCTGATCGTCAGCCTCAAAAAGCCCGACAACAGCAACCCGTCGATGGGCGACATGGGCGTCTATTTCAAAGGCGCCCGCTCGGAGACCGTGCGCGACGACGCCGAATTCTTCGGCCGGGCGACCGTGTTGTTCGGCGATCCGGTATACAAAACCCTCGCGGGCAGCTTCACCGCCGAAGACTATGTCTACTTCGGCAAAACGGGGTACGACAAGTTCGAGCAAGTTCCCGTCCTGCCCGATCTCGCCCTCGAATCGCGTCTGCTTCCGGCCTCGAAGCTGGTCGTCATGCGCAGCGGCAAAGCCTGCCGGGACGAAGACGGCGGCTCGCTCTACTGCCTGTTCGACAACTCGCCCGACGGAGCCGGCTCGCACAACCACCACGACTACCTGAATATCGAACTGTTCGCCTACGACAAGACGCTCGTGGTCGATCCGGGCCGCGGGGTGAGCTACAACGATCCGCTCTTCACGGCCTTCTACCGCACGGTACGGGCCCACAACGGCGTGCAGGTCGGTCCCGACGGGAAACGGCAGTTGGCCAAAAAAGCCGGCGACGACGTGCGCAACGAGGCCTGGGAAAGCAACGCGCTGTACGACTACGCCCGCGGACGACTGACGAACTACGACGGCGTGGATCACGAACGGGAACTGTTTTTCGTCAAAGGCGAATACTGGCTGCTCAGAGACCGACTCAGCGGAGAGGGCGCTCCGGTTCTCAGACAATATTTCCACACGCTGCCCGGTCCCGTCGAACGACAGGCGGACGGACGCTCGTTCCGCACCCGCTACGCGGACTGCGCCAACCTGTGCGTCGTGCCCATAGGAAACGACCCGATCGTAGCCTCGATCGACAGCGGCTACATGAATACGGGCAACGAACACGACGAAAACCTATCGGCTCCGATCATCGCCTACACCCAGCAGAAGAACCTGCCGGCACGTTTCGAGACGCTGCTCTTTCCGCTGAAAAAGGGCGAAGAAGCGCCCGTATTCGATCCCCGCCCCATCGCGGCGGAAAACGCCGACACGACGGCATACGGTTTCTCCATCGTCTCGGGCGCGGGACAAAAGGACCGCTTCTATCGTTCGGACAACGGGCACGAGAACCGTTTCGACGACGGTACGACGCTCGACGGCACGCTGGGATTCTGCCGGGAACGGAACAGCAGCGTCGAACGGATCGCCCTGCGCGGCCGCTCGTTCGCCGAGAAGAACTTCTCGCTGCGCTCGGATTCCGACAACGACGCCTGGCTGCGGCGCGACAGCACCGACCGTTACACGCTGTACAGCCGCGAACCGCTGAACGAATTTTCGATCCCCACAGGAAAAACGAAAGGCAAATTGCAGGTCGTCTGTCTGCAAGACGGCGTATGGCGACGGCTGCCCGCCGTTTTCGACCGAGACAAGGCGACCGTCCGTCACCTCCTGCAAGGCACCTTGACCGTCCGCATCGAGCGAAGAAACGCGAAAACACCGGACATCGAAATACGATAGCGCACTCACCCGGCTCCGCCGCGACCACACGGAACTGGGAAGGCTGCGACAGGAAAAACGGCGGACCGATCCTATTACCGGAACCCCCGACCGTCGAAACAGGGAAACCGTCCGACCGCAAGGTCCGGAAACGGTTTCCCTGTTTCGGCATAGGAATTGGTCCCGTTTTTTCATAACATTGCAACCGGAACGACCGTATCCTTCCCGGACCGGCACTTGTCGGGCAGTCCGTCCTCGTCCGAACAGGAACGAAATGCCGAATGTACTGCCGAAAACCGCGGACAAAACAACAAGACGGATCGGGAAATCCCGATACTCCGGCGACAGCGCTTCAAAGGATACGGCCGCCAAACACCGAAACGATGACTATGCCACTTCGGATCCTTACGTTTTGCATCGCCTTCGCATGCTGGGTCTCCGGAATGAAGGCTCAACACAACGACCGCGAAATAGCCGCACTGATCGAACTGAGCGACTGGTTCGCCCTGGAACGGCAACTGCCCTCGCTACGCAGGAACGCCTCGCCCGCACTGGGCAGACTGGCCGGGACGCTGACCGACATCTTCTTCAACCGGGACGAGAGCGCTCTCGCAGGCATCGACACGCTACTCCGGCTCCACCGGCAGGAGACGGGGTTCGCCACGACGGCCAGTCTGGTCTACTTCCGCAGCGAAATTCTCGGGCGCCGGGGCGAGTACGGACGGGGCGCCGACCTGCTGGCCGAATTTCTGGCCGACGTACAGCCCTATGTTTCCGAAAAAGACCTCCCCGCCCACACGCAACTCCACCGACGGCTCGACCTGCTGCGCGAAATACCGCCCCCGCGACTCGTCCGGCCGGAAACCGACACGGAAATCCCGCTCCGGATCGAGCCGATCCGCTATCGGGGCGAAATCAAAGGCTATCTGCCCTATGTGACGGTCGGTATCGGAGGGGGGCAGCACAGCTTCATCCTCGACACGGGCTGTGCGGCCGGAGCCTTCGTCTCGGAACGTTTCGCCCGCGAGGCCGGCATCCGGATCGTCGGCGACTCGATCCTCGCCAGCGGCATAGGCAATCAGATAGCGAAAATCGGAACGACGGACAGCCTCACGGTGGGCGACATCGTATACCGCAATCCCGTCTTCATCGTCATGCCTTCCGGAGCGACCGCCGACACGATTCTGCACATAGACGCCATATTGGGACTCGACTTCCTGCGGGCGACCGGAGAGGTGCGGCTGTATCCCCGGGCGGGCAGAATCGTATTTCCCCGCAACCGGACGTCCGCGCCGCGCAAAGGCAGCAACCTGATGATCGAAAACGGACAGCCCTATATCGAAGCCCTGTCGGAGCGCGGGAACGAGCGGCTTCTTTTCCATTTCGATACGGGCAACGCCCGGGCCGACCTGCACGTGCACTATTACGAAAAACACAAGGCGCAGATCGAAGCCGCCGGACGGAAAGACACGGTGAGTCACGGCGGATATGGCGGCACGATAGAAGATATGCCGGTCTACACGCTACCCGTATTCCGGCTCAAAGTGGGAAAAACCGTCTGCGAGATCGAAAACATCGACGTCAATACGCAGCCGGTGCTCTCGATGCAGTTGCCCGACGAAGACGGTGCACTGGGCATGGATTTCATCCGGCCGCTCGACGAGATAACCATCGATTTCGACCGCATGTCCGTCCGGGTCCGGAAATGATTCCCCTCTGTCCCGGACCTGCGACCGACGGCATACGCCTGAGCAACCGGGAAACAGAACGGGATGCACATCGAACGATGCCGAACGTTTTCGACCGACAGGCACCCTGTTTCCCGACTTGTTCCCAGGCAATCGCGGCAGCGAAAAACGCTCCCAAAGCAATGTCTGCCCGAAGCATACGAAAGCACAACAGGAAAGCGCTCCATCGAACAGCCCCCGGAACACCCTCTTCTTCGAAAAAGGATATTCGAAAAACACGAAAAAAACGCCTGACGAACGACGCTCACAGCCACCTTTCGGCTTATCGGACCGTGGTTTCGATTCGGAGAGACGACCGGTGCGTCGGACTGCATTTGCGGAAACGTCCGCACATACACGCGAAACGAAAGCGGAGGCCGGAGAGAATCAGGACGAGACTTGCACCCCGAATGCACGACATCCTCCTACTCGTGATGATACGGTTCGTTACGGATGATGGTGAAAGCCCGGTAAAGCTGTTCGGCGAAAATGGCCCGGACGATCTGGTGGGAAAACGTCATGCGCGAAAGCGACAGTTTCCCGTCGGAACGGGCATACACCTCTTTCGAAAACCCGTAGGGTCCGCCGATAACGAAACAGAGCCTGCGCAGACCGCTGTTCATCCGCTTCTGGAGCCACATCGAGAAATCGATCGAACGCATCTCGTCCCCCTTCTCGTCGAGCAGAACGACATAATCGCCGTCGGCGAACTGGCGCAACAACATTTCGCCCTCCTGCCGTTTCTGGCTCTCGGCCGAGATATGGCGCGTGTTTTTCAGATCGGGCAGCGTCACGAGCGTCACCTTCGTATAGAAGTTCAGCCGTTTGAGGTAGCCGGCGACCAGCGCCTGTACTTCGGACGAATCGGTCTTGCCGATCACGATCAGATCGATGTTCATCGGCGGGCGGCGGTTTTGGCTTTCGGCGCGGCCGACGTTTTGGCCGAAACGGCGTTCAGCAGCTGCCGGGCATCTCGGGTCCGGGGAAATTCGAAATCGCTGTTCCATTCGCCCTGTACGTCGCGGTAGGTCACCGCATGGAGCGAATCGGCCTCCTTGAGCCACCGGTAGGCCTTATAGAAGTTGTAGCCGTTGCCGCACTCCCCGCCCAACGACAGCGCCACGACACACGTGTGGTTCTTGCTGCGCCCCTGCATGACGGCCACACGGTCGATGAAATGCGGCAGGAAAGCGGGATCGTTGGCCACCGATCCGCCCACGTTCCGGTCGTCCTTGCGGAAGCCGGCATTGATATTGGCCTGATCGACGACATAAAAGCCGATCCGGTCGCACAGATCGTAGAACCACTCGGGCTGGGGATAGCTCACGCAGATCGTGTTGATCTTTTGAGCCTTGAGCGCTTTGAGCTGACGCTCGGTCGTGGCCCGGTCCGACGCCGCGTCGTAATCGACGGCTTCGAGCTGGGCCTTCTTGTCGTTGATCCACAACTCGCCGTCGCGCAATTCGGTCTCGTTGAATCCGAACCGCAGCGGGATGTATTCGGTGATGCGTCCGTCGCGACGGGTATAGAGCATCAGTTTGTAGAGCGAGGGGGTTGCCGGCGACCAGCGGCTTTTCATCGCCTGGGACAGGATCTCGCGACAGCGGATCGTATCGGTGCTCTCGGCCGGTATTTCGCGTTCGATCAGGTTATAGGTCAGCAGCTTGCCGGCCGAAGAGTAAATATCGTACCCGAGCGTGATTTTCTCGGCATTGCGATAGGAGTTGGCCATCACGACGGTGAAATCGACCACGCCGTTCACCCGGGCCGAGTCGCCCCGGGTCGTAAAAACGAAATCCTCGATCCGCAGCCTGGGCTGGGAATAGAGGTACACCTTGCCGAGCGTGCCGGGCTTCATGCGCGGCACGAGCGTCTCCATCCAGTCGCCCGCGGAGTAACCGTACACTTCGATACCGATCGTATTGAGTCCGTCGGTCACGGCCTCCGAAACCGGGAATTCGGCCGGCGTGCGCGAATCGTCGCTGTATCCGATCTCACGGCCGTTCACCAGCAGCGTATAGGCGCTGCCCACGCCCTCGATATGCAGAAACAGCTCGCGGTCGAGCCACAGATAGGGAATGTCGATCACAGCCCGGTACTGCACCAGCGGAATCTCGGCGGGCAGGGCCGGGGGAACAGCCCCCTCGGCAGGAAACGCCTCCGGCGAGAAGGCGAGATTGGGCATCCCGACCTCGCTCCACGACGAGACGGGATAGCCGGGCCGCGAAAAGCCCGGCTCTCCGCCGAGAGCCGTCGTCGAGACGTTCATCCGCCATTTGCCTTCCAGCGAGAGATAATGGGCCGCCTTGTCGGGATCGCCCGCCTCGGCCAGTTCTCGCGTATGATAGCTGATGAATTCGGGCCGGGGATCGGCTTTGCCCCGGCCGCCGACCGAAGGATCGGCCCAGACGCCCCGATCCGGCTGGGCGGACAGCGCTCCGCATAGCGGCAGAAGAGAGACGAGCAGGCAAATCGTTTTTTTCATTTCGAATGCGATTGAAGGATTCGACATCTATAAGGCCCGGCCTCCGCTATTTCTGCCGGAAGAAAATCTGGATAGGTACGCCGGAGAAATCCCAACGTTCCCGGATCTTGTTCTCCAGGAAACGGCGGTAACCGTCCTTGATGTACTGCGGAAGATTGACGAAAAACGCGAACGCCGGCGTGGGCGAAGCGAGTTGCGTCACGTATTTGATGCGGATATACTTGCCTTTGGTCGAAGGCGGCGGCGTCTCCTCGATGATCGGCAGCAGGTAGTCGTTGAGCGCCGACGTGGAGATCTTGCGGACACGCGAATGATAGACCCGCATGGCCGTCTGCAACACGTCCAGAATGCGCTGCTTGTTGAGCACCGACGTAAAGACGACAGGCACGTCGTCGAACGGCGCGATCCGGCGGCGGATTTCGGTCGTGAACTCCTTCATCGTGTTGTTGTCCTTCTCGATGAGGTCCCACTTATTGACGACGATCACGCATCCCTTCTTGTTGCGCACGGCCAGACTGAAAATATTCATGTCCTGCGACTCGACCCCCGCCGAAGCGTCGATCATCAGGATACAGACGTCGGACGACTCGATGGAGCGCACCGAACGGAGCACCGAGTAGAATTCGAGGTCTTCGGTCACCTTGGCCTTCTTGCGCAAACCCGCCGTATCGATCAGGTAGAAATCCATCCCGAACTTGTTGTAGCGCGTCAGGATCGAATCGCGCGTCGTGCCGGCGATCGGCGTGACGATGTTGCGCTCGCGGTCAAGCAGCGCGTTGGTCAGCGACGACTTGCCCACGTTGGGCCGTCCCACGACGGCGAATTTGGGCAGGTCCTCGAACGTCTCCGTCCCGGCGTCCTCGGGCAAAGCCTCCAGCACGGCGTCCATCAGGTCGCCCGTGCCGCTGCCGCTCATCGACGAAATGCAGTAGGGCTGCCCCAGCCCGAACGAATAGAATTCGTGCGAGCCGTAGATCAGGTCGTTGTTGTCCACTTTATTGACGCCGAGAATCACCTTCTTGGACGTCCGTCTCAGCAGGTCGGCCATGACAATGTCCAGATCG
>UROX01000053.1 GCA_900549685.1 uncultured Alistipes sp. | reverse complement strand
AATATATACACGAGGGGGGGGGTATTTTCGGTTGTAAAAATTTCTCAATTTTCTTGAATGTTTGATAAAGACAGTTTATTTTTGTCTTTGAATGTTGTATTTCTTAACGGAACGGCATGTTACGCAACTCTGTCGGAAAAGGTAAGTAGCGGACAGAGAAGGAATTCAGAGTGGGGAACGCCACGTTTTTCGATCGGTGCACGACGACGGGGAACCGTCCGGCCGCCAGCGGCAGCACGAGACGGGAAACGAAGGCCATCCGGAGGAACAAGATGTTCCGACGCTTTTGGAAGCAATGACAAGCTGCTGACGACGGATGTACATCGGGAAATCACCCAACCCCGAGCCTTGCGGACGCAGGAGCCTCCGCCGGCGCATAGACGTTTCCCCGACCGGAACCGCAGGACGGAAAACCGGGAAGGGGAAAGTGTGTTGTATAGAGAGGTTACTCCCCACGAAACGGACAAAAAAAGAAACAGACAGGACCGTCCTTCCGAGGCCGGAAACGTCGGACGAACCGTGGCGGACGGCAGGTAACGGAACCGCCGCCGACCGAAGGAAACGGGAAAGAATAAGGAACTGAAAACATTACAATACGAAGCGATGAAGAGAATCGGAATGACAACCCTCATCGGCACTGCGATGCTCCTGTGGGGCACGGGCGTCCGGGGACAAAATGTCGCCGTGAAGACGAATCTGTTGTACGACATTGCGGCTTTTACGGTCAATGCGGGCATAGAAGTGGGGCTGGCTCCCCGCTGGACACTGGACGCATCGGCCAACTATAACGGATGGACACTCTCGCACGAACGCCGTTGGAAGCACTGGCTCGTACAGCCCGAGGCGCGCTATTGGTTCTGCGACCGTTTCGCAGGACATTTCGTGGGTCTGCATGCGTTGGGCGGCCAGTACAACGCGGGCGGACTGAAGAACGGCATCCGGTTTCTCGGCACGGACTTCTCGCGGCTTTCCGACAGACGCTATCAGGGATGGTTCGCCGGAGCCGGCGTGGCTTACGGACACTCGTGGATTCTGGGCCGCCATTGGAACTTCGAAGGAGAAATCGGCATCGGGTGGATCTACACGCGTTACGACGTCTATCCGTGTGCGGCCTGCGGACGGAAAATGGCCGAAGACGCACATCACAACTATTTCGGACCGACGAAAGCGGCCCTGAACCTGATCTATTCATTCTAAAGACCGGCACGATGAAAAAAACGATCATACTGTTGTTCTGTCTGTGCACCCTGCTCCCCTGTACGACGAAGGCACAGACACTGGAACTCATGCAGGGCCGCCTCACGGTCCGCAACCTCGAGGCGGGACGCACGGAGGGCAGCCTCTTCGTGACGATGGAGGTGGACGCCTCGAAACTCGACATGAAAACCGACCGGGAAACGGTCCTGACCCCCGTACTGCGCAACGGCGACAGGGAAGTGCGCTTCCCCGCCCTGCTCATCGCGGGCCGCAACCGTTATTATTATCACCTGCGCAACGACGAGCCTTCGGACGAGGTCGCCCTGTACCGCGCAGGCCGCACCGGAACGATCGGCTACCGTGCCGCGCTGCCTTACGAACCGTGGATGGGAACGGCCGAACTGAACGTGGAGGAGAGCGTACGCGGCTGTTGCAGCGAGAAACTCTCGCAGAACGAAAATCTGCTGGCCCACCTCGATCTCGAGCCGAAGCAGCCGAAAGAACCGAAAGTCTTCGCACCGGATTTCGTGTATGTACGGCCCGCCGCCGAAGCCGTCAAGACACGCGAGGTGAGCGGATCGGCCTTCATCGATTTCCCGGTGAACCGGACCGAAATCTACGAAGACTATCGCAACAACCCCTCCGAACTGATGAAAATCCGCCAGACGATCGAGGCCGTACGCAACGATCCCGACACACGTATCACGGCTGTGACCATCAAGGGGTACGCTTCGCCGGAAGGTCCCTACGCCAACAACGAACGGCTGGCACAGGGACGTACCGCCACGCTGAAGAACTATGTGCAGGGCCTTTACGAATTCCCCGACGCGGCACTCTCGACCGACTGGGAAGCCGAAGACTGGGAGGGACTGGAAAAGAAAGTGAGCGAATCGCACCTGCCCCACCGCGATGCCCTGCTGGCCATCATCCGCGGCAGTCTGGCTCCGGACGCCAAAGACTGGAAACTCAAGAGCACCTACCCGGAAGACTACGCCTATCTGCTCAGGGAAATCTATCCCGGCCTCAGGCACTCGGACTACACGGTACATTACACGGTACGCGCCTATACCGACGTAGAAGAAATACGCCGCCTGCTGCATACGCAGCCGCAGAAACTGAGCCTCGAAGAGCTTTATCTCGCGGCGCAGGACATGGAACCGGGCAGCGACGAGTATAACGAAGTGTTCGAGATCGCCGTGCGTATGTTCCCCGACGACGCGACAGCCAACCTGAACGCTGCCAACACGGCCTTGCAGCGCAGGGACATGAAGAATGCGGAACGCTACCTGAAAAAAGCGGGCGACACTCCCGAAGCGATATATGCCCGAGGTCTGTACGCTGCGCTGAACGGAGATTACGACGAGGCCGAGCGTATTTTCGCCCGGGCCGAAGAGGCCGGAATCGCACAGGCCGCAGAGGCTCGGAGGCAGATCGCAGAAGTGACCGCCGATGCGGAAGAGGCCCGATAACCTTGTGACGAAAAGAAAATTCTAATAACCGACAAACAAAACACAAACGA
The DNA here is from genome assembly GCA_900549685.1 of uncultured Alistipes sp. Classification (GTDB taxonomy): domain Bacteria; phylum Bacteroidota; class Bacteroidia; order Bacteroidales; family Rikenellaceae; genus Alistipes_A. The sequence goes on along the minus strand of UROX01000053.1, from coordinate 11,556 downwards.
TGAAAAAAGTAACCAAACTGTTGGCAGCCTTCCTCATGGCAGGGCTGGCAGCTTGCAGCAACAACGACGAAGCGGACAGTCCCGTGCTGCCGGACGATCCTCAGGCACAGGCTTCCGTCTACATGAACGTAGCCGTTCAGCTCCCCACGGGGACCAAAAGCCAGACGCTGCCCGGAGGGGGATCGTCCGATAACACCGAGCAGGGCAAAGATTACGAAAATACCGTAAACACCATCCTGCTCGTGCTGGCCGACAAGGACAACGGATACATCGCCCACGGATCGGTAGGCGGACTCAACACCCCCACGGGGAAAAACCCCACCGTATCGGCGACTACCGCGATCAACCGGACGACGCTCAGCGCGTTCTATGAAAAACACAAAGCCGACGCCAACACCGACTGGACCGAGATCAACGTCTATGCGTTCTGCAACCCCACGCAGGAGCTGGTCGATATTTTCGACAACACCGACCATTCGGACTGGATGGACAAATCGTGCGAAGTGATCGAAACGCCCAACAGAACGGGTAGCAAGAACGTTACGATCTGGTCCAAAGGATCGTTCCTGATGTCTAACGCCGCACAGGCGCTCCGGGAAATTCCCCAAAATTTCGAAGACTGGAGCCAAAACTACGACACCGAAGAGAACCCCTTCCACCTGAGTTCGACCAATGACGAAGGCTCCGGTATCGACAACTCCGCCACCAAGAACCGCGGAGCCATTTCGGTAGAACGTTCCGTAGCCCGCTTCGACTTCAAGGACGGCAGCCCCTCCGAAACCGACGCCAACACCTACGTCGTGCAGAAAACCGCGACGGCAGATGGTACGCTGGACGGCGACAACCTGCAGGTCGAACTGGTACGGATGGCTATGGTCAATATGAGCAAAAACTTCTACTACCTGCGCCGCACCTCTGACAACGGACTCAACAACGGTGCGAACGCCAAGATATGCGGACTGGAAACCGACGAAAATTATGTGGTCGATACCGATGCCGATGCGCCGCACAAAAGCACCGCGACCGTCACTCCGGCCACTCTGTCCACGTATTACAACTATTGCCTGTTCAACGAAAGCGGCGACATCATCGAACAGACCCGTAACCAGTGGGACAACTACAAGATTTCGGTCGTGACCGGTCAGGAAGAAGACAACGACGAAGACTGGAATGCCGGCGACAATGCCAATGTAAGCAAAGATGGCTATCGCATCTGGCGTTACGTAACGGAAAACACCATTCCCGGCACGCAGGACAACGGCGGGCAGAAAAAAGGCGTATCGACAGGTATCGTCTTCAAAGGCAAACTGCGCGGAGGCAAAGATATGCCGACAGACAGCAAACTGTATGCAGCCATCAACGGCTCCTACGAATTGCCCGAGGGCAAACAGGGTTACACTTACAAAGTAGACAACAAAAACTACCCCATTCTTTACCTCTTTGACAACGTACTGTACGTAGGCTGGAACGACCAGATCGTCAGCGCGGCAGAAACCGCAGCAGAAGGTTCTCCGCTGTACAACGCCGTTTTCAACAAACCTACCAAAAACGGCACAGCTCTGGAAAAAAGTCCGAACGAACTGTATCAGGAACTCGTAGCCGCTTCGGGAGACCAGGCAAGCGAAGCTCTCTCGAAATTCCGCGAAGCTGCGACGGCAGCAGGCTTCACGCTCTATCAGGCGAGCGCAGACGCCGACTTCGGTGCGGGATACTACTTCTACTATTATTATTGGAACCGTCACAACGACAACGGTCTCAGCGGTACGATGGGCCCGATGGAATTCGCTGTCGTGCGCAACAACGTCTACAAACTGGCCGTTACCGAGATCAAACAGCTGGGACATCCCCGTATCTCGGACAACGACCCCGACCCGGAAAAACCCGACGAACCGGACGAAGAAGGAGACGTTTACCTCTCCGTATCGGTACAGGTATTGCCCTGGGTAGTTCGTATCAACAATATCGTACTCTAACACGATGAACGTCAAAGTACGACATATCATATTACGGCACATCGCTACGGTCCTTGCGGCCGTAGCGGTGATAGCCGCCTTGGGGTCGTGCGAAAAAATTTACGACGATCTGGACCCGTGTCCCCGGGGCGTGTCGCTGCGTTTCGTCTACGACTACAACATGGAGTACGCCAACGCATTCCCCAAGAAAGTGGACTGCCTCACGCTGTTCGTCTACGACGGAGAGGGCAACTGGCTCGATACCCGGATCGAAACGAGCGACGTCCTGCAGAATGAGAACTACCGCATGACGCTCGATCTGGAGGAAGGCGACTATCGATTCGTTGCCTACGGCGGAATCGCCTGCGAGAAGCACTCCTTCTCGTTGCTCCGCACTCCGGGCAAGGGTTCGCGAATCGAGGATCTGCGTGCCGAGATAGACGCCGACTGTCTGACCGACGACCGGCGCCGGAACCTGCACGGATTCTACTGGGGCGAACTGGCCGTGAGCGTCCGGGGCGACATGTATCGCGACGCGACGGTGGAGATGATGAAAAACACCAACAACATCCGCATCGTGCTCCAGCAAATGAACGGGCAGCCAGTGAACGACAAGGATTTCGAATTCGAGATCACGGACGACAACACGCTGTTCGGACCCGACAACGATCTGTTGCCCAATAAAGAAGTGACTTACCTGCCTTGGGCACAGGGACAGGCTTCGGCCGGAGTGACCGACGCGGGCGACGAGGTGGTGGTGGCCTATGCCGAAATCTCGACATCGAGACTGATGACCAAAAATTCGCCGCAGCTCGTCATTCGCCGCAAAAGCGACGGCAAAGCCATCGTGGACATTCCGCTGAACAACTACCTGCTTCTGCTCAAAAGCGATCTGTACACCGAAATGGGCCGTCAAGAGTTCCTCGACCGGGAAAGCGAATGGAGCATGGTCTTCTTCCTCGACCGGAACGGAGCATGGCTCAAAACATATATCAAAATCAACGACTGGACCGTGAGAATCAATAACACGGAGGTATGAAAATGAGTAAACCGGCATGTATCGCAATCGCGTTTTTCGCCTGTCTCCTTTTTGCGGGATGCAGCGACACGGCGGGGGATGATGCCGTCCCGGTTACGGAACCGGCGACGGTGAATCTCCGGATCGATGTCGCGCTGGCCGACATATCGGAGGTCGTGCGGAGTACGCGCGGTTATGAGGATGCAGAAGGTCCCAACGAGAAGATGCAGATGCTGCGCATCGTCATCGTGCGTCCGGACGGCACGGTCGAAGCAAACCGGCTCATCGAGCTTGCCACGGCCGCGACGGAACACGGGTACGAATCGTTCAAGGTGATCGGCAAAGAGACCAAACAGGTATACATTTTCGTCAATGAACGGACCACCGTTCCGGACAACGGAGTGAACCGACGGCTGGCCCCCGAAGCGCTGAACCGTATCTCGGTAGGACAGGCTTTCCCTGCGACAGAACTCACCGAGGCGACGATCCAGCTCAACGGAGCCGACGAACTGCTCGTCGGAGCGCTGCCCATGAGCGACTGCCACGAGGTGTACGTTCCGGACGTGGATGTCGAACGTACGCTGTTCGTGACGCGCGCCGCCGTAAAATTCTCTTTTCTCATTATCAACGAGACCAGCCGGACGATCTCGCTCGAAGAACTGAGCATCGATAAAATGGCCCGCAGGGAGTATTACCTGCCCAGAGTCTCCGAATACGGCAAGGAGCACGAAATCGTCGAATACGACGTTCCGCTGATCGAGAACAACGAATACTATACATTCCGAAAGGAGATCGGCCGTACTGCAAAAATCGACGAGAAGATAGCCTTGTCGCCCATTTATCTGCTGGAAGGGAAATACCGCGACGCCGACGACATCCGCAATTACAAGCTATCGCTCAAGCTGAACGGCTCGGCGACGCCCTACGGCTATTTCGACCAGCTCCCCCAGCTGCCGCGCAATACGCATGCAGTGGTCACGATCACGGTTCGGGACACCGAAATAAACTGGGAAGTGGACATCGTACCTTACGGAGAGAAAGCCCTCTTCCCGATTTTCGGACTGGACGGGTAAAAAAGAAAAACCATGAAATGCAGGATATTATATAAGTTTATATACGGTATTTTAGCCATGCTGGCGGTATCTTGCACCGACGAATTGGTCGATGAGTCGGCCGGGCCGATCCCCGGAGGCGAAACCGTAGTGGCGTTCGATGCGGCGTTTCATCCGCTGTCGGATGCGACGATCGGCAAGACCCGCAGCCTCGACGTCAATGGCGATGCCATCAAAACCATCCGCAACATTTTCGTCGTATGGTACGGCACGGACGGAGACGAAGACGGCCGGTATATCGGCAGCCGGTATTTCAGCGCCGATCAGTTCACGACGCTGAAAAACGAACCGCGTCCGGGAAGTACGACCGAAACCGAGACGCAGCACGCCGAATTTTCCTGTCTGCTGCCTTACGGAAAGTATCGTATCTACGCCGTAGCCAACATGGGCGACCTCTCTTCCGACAATCGATACAAAGGACAGATCGACTCCGAAGAGACGTTCAAGGCCATTTCCTTCGAATGGACGCAGAACGACATCACGAAAAACGACCAGATGTCGGGTCATTTCACGGCGACCGAAACGGCGGGTTATAAAAAAGGCGACGCGCCGACGATACAGATCGACCGGCCGAACATCAAGCTGCACGCATGGCTCCGTCGCGCGGCCTCCAAAGTCACGCTCGCATTCGACACCGAAAAGCTCAAGGACAATATCTACATCTATATCAAGTCGGTACAGATCAAGAACATCCCGCGAAACTGCACGCTCATCGACGACAACAACGAGGAGAAAATCTTCGCCGCAGAACACGTGTACCCGGAGGGCGACACGATCCGTTACGGCAGGGGCGAGAACTACGAACTGTGGCCGCGACTGACCCGAGGCAATTCGCCGCTGGGACCGGAACTGCACGCCAACGACGCCTCGTCGCTGTTTTTCTTCGAAAACATGCAGGGGACCGGCCAGAGCAAGAAGCAGAGCTACGACGGCGTGACGATCGAACACCCCAACGGCAATACACCCGGCGATCCGGGATATCGGGACGGCAAGAACCAGGGCACCTACATCGAGGTCGAAGGGTATTACGTCTCCAACACGATGCCCAGCATCGGACACGGCAAGATCTTCTACCGGTTCATGCTCGGCATGGACGAGGACAAGGACTACAACGCCGAGCGCAACTATCATTACAAGATTACGCTGAAGTTCAACGGCGACGCCAACGACGTGGATTGGCATATCGATTACAGGGAAGAGCCGGGCATACACGTTCCGAACCCGTATTATATCTCTTACCTGCACGACGAGGGCATGCACCTGCCGATCAGTATTTCCGGAGAACTCACCGGCACGCTGAAGGCCCAAATCATCGAAAACAACTGGAAACCCGACAATCCGGAAACCGGGTTCGAATACTACACAGGAACGGTAGCTAACGACGGAGAGTGGCACGGATTTCTGTCGCTTCGCAAAACCAACAATATCATTATCGGCGACGGGATAAATGTCGTAACAGGCGGAGCGAATGCCCAACTATACAACAAACGATATTGGGACAATGAACGATACGGAAAAACAGGACTGCTTGCAGGCGAAATCGTATCGCCACGCGGCAGACGAGAGTATCAAATTGCGCCGAAAGAATATCCAGACGCAACGGACGGAGGATATACCGTAACTAAGCTGGATGGGAAGACCGTTTTCAACATTCCTTTTTACACGCGAGCATTGCTATTGGTCTCGACCAGCGGTTTTACGGGCAACAATCCGTACTTTTCTTACATGCGTAAGGCGGTGGTGCGGCTGACGGCCACGATCAACGGTAAGGAAGAAACGGAAGACGTGACGATCTATCAGGTCCGGCGTGTCATCAATCCCAAAGGCATCTACCGGGCGCACAACAGCGATAAGGCATTCAAAGTAGTCCTGCTGCGCCGCGAAGGCGAATCGGCCTCGACATTCTCTCCCTTCGAGTCGGAAGGACCGTGGAGCGCCGAAATCGAAGTGGGCGAGGATTGGGTACGTCTCAACGGCGGGACCGACAAAATCTACGGTTCCACCGGCGATAACATCGAATTCGAATTCGCCCCCGCCGGCACGATCGGAGAAAACGAAAGTCGGTTCGGCATCATCAAGGTGCTCTACCACGACTATGCATGCGTCCACCGAATTATCGTCCGGCAAGGATACGCCCCCACAGAAATCGTAGCCGGCGGAGCGAAATGGCACAGCTACAACCTCCGCTCCGATGGGGTCGAAGCCACTTCGCCCATCGAGGAAGGCTCGATGTTTCGATTCGGCAATGTTTCCGACGCCATCGACGCCAGCAACAATACCGTCGCGGATTTGTATCGGGATCATAAAGACACTCCCTTCATCCTCTCGCCCGTCGAAAACAAACAGTCTAAGCTGTGGAAAGACATCGACTGGGAAAGCAATAAGAACATCGGCTTCACGAACCATACGCAAACCATCGACGGCAAGACATGCCATGTGGCCGAATACAAAGATTTCCAGTCATTGAAAGACAATTGCGTGATGGCCTACGGAGTCGTCTACGACGATAATTCCGACGGAGTATCGACGAACGTGGACGACGCGTTCTCCTACCGGTACGACAACACGAGCAACTATAACAAGGGCATGCGCGGCTGCATCGTTTTCAATCCGACGACCGGCGCCAACATCTTTTTCCCCATCGGAGCGGCCGGCAACGGCCGTCGCAAGAACGGCTACGCCGAAGGAAGCCACCGGGCTGTCCTGCGTTATGCGAACCGAGGAGCGGCATATACGGAAAGTTCGATCCAGTATCGACCTCTATTCTATGCCATTTATAAACAGTTCGGAGCATTCTATTGGCTCAACAAGCTCTCCAACGGCAACACGGCATGGGATATCAACGTTTCCACCTATAACTTCACAGGTTTCACCAACGACGCACTCGATCTGACTACGACCGATCCCTCAACGGACGGGAAACAGAGCGACGCCGGGTTCATCCGGCTCGTCGAGGATTGATCGTCGGACACAGAAATCTTGAACCGCCAAGAAAACCGGTCCCCTTTCGTTTCATATCATACTACGGAACGAAAGGGGACCGGTTCTTTTCTTGTATTTCTTCCGGCTCCCGCTCTGTCCGACCGAAAGAATCCGCATCGACAGAAGTATATCATCGGATATTTTCCCCTTTTCTCTCTGCCGCCCCGGCACAATCCTCAGCCGGCACCCGACCGAATACCGAGACAAGACAGAAAGGCTTCCTTTTTGAACGCCCCGCGACTCCCCACAGCATTTCATCCGAAAAAATAGACAGGGCCGAAAGCGACTTTCGGAGCCTCGGGACAAAACCTCTTTTCCCGGTTTTAGCCGTCGGAATTTCATAAGCCGAACACAGAAACGGAATCCAGGCAAGGCCTCCACCAAGCTCTATATCGCGCCTCCAAACGAACCAGCGTACCGAAAAGGCTCGAAAACGGGGACAGGGAAACGCACGATGCCCTACCGGCACGCATCCGTACACCGCCCTCCCCCATCGAAAAACGACGACGTCATGGGGTCTGTCGTACCCGCATGGCGTCGTCGTCTTTCGCCGAACGTTCCGGCCGGTCTTCACGGCCGATTTTTCGCTTCTTTTCTCCGCACCGGAATATCCGGACTCGCAAAGGCGCAAGACGTGCTCGCGAGCCCTGTTTTCTCACCGACGAAGCGTCCGGTCCGGCTCCTGCCTACGACACAAGGCGAAAGCCGTATCGCGTCATTTGTTCCCGAACTCCCGGAGCCGGATGGCGGTAATGACTTTTTTGGTGTACAACGGAAAATCGCCGTTCATCATCCACGAATAATAGCTCGGCTCGGTGCGGAACACTTCGGCCACGGAACGGCCCCTGTATTTGCCGAAGCTGAATACCTCCACACCTTTGTCGTCGTAGACGATGCGGCCCGCATAATCGACGTTACGGCCCCGGGCCGAAAATTCGGCCAGAAAATCCACGTCGTTCTGCAACTCGGGATAACGGTCCAGCTGTGCCATCAGCACCTCGTAGGTAGCCAGCGTATCGGCTTCGGCCGAATGCGCCTCGGTCAGGTCCTTGTCGCAATAGAATTTGTAGGCGGCCACCAGCGTGCGCTGTTCCATCTTGTGGAAAATATTCTGCACGTCGATAAAACGGCTTTTCCGCAAATCGACGTCCAGTCCGGCCCGCAGGAATTCCTCGACCAGCACCGGGATGTCGAACTTATTGGAGTTGTATCCCCCGAAATCGCAACCCTCGATATAGGCCCACAACGACTTGGCCACAGCCCTGAACGTCGGGCAGTCGGCCACGTCCTCGTCGTAGATATGATGGATGGCCGAAGCCTCTTCGGGAATGTGCATTTCGGGATTCAGCCGGCGGGTTTTGACCTCCCGGCTGCCGTCGGGCATCACCTTGACGAGCGAAATCTCGACGATCCGGTCCTTGGACGGATCGACCCCGGTCGTCTCGAGGTCCAGAAACACGATGGGATTTTTCAGATTGAGGTTCATAAGCGTCCTGCTTAAAATACGGTTACAATACGGACACGGTCCCTAAAACGACCGCGACGGACAAAAAAAGGGGTACCCGCACGTGTCCGGATACCCCGAAAGATAAAACGACTTAGGCGTTGATCATCATCGGCATGAGCAACATCAGCGTATCGGCGTCGGGCGTTTCGTCGTAGACGGGCTTGAACACGCCCGCACGGGTCGAGTCGGCCAGTTCGAGCGACACGTTCTGCGTCTCGATGTTCGACAGGATTTCGATCAGGAAAGTCGATTTGAACCCGATGGCAATCGCCTCGCCCGCATAATCGCAGGTAAGCGACTCCTGTGCCGATACCGAGAAATCGAGGTCCTGTGCGGTCAGGTTGATGACGCCGGGTTCGATTTCGAGCTTGATGAGGTTGGTGGACTGGTTCGAGCAGACTGCCACGCGGCGGATGCCGTTGAGCAGTTCCACACGGTCCACCAGCACCTTGTTGGGGTTGTTGGACGGGATGACGGCATTGTAGTTGGGATAGTTCCCCTCGATGAGCCGGCAGATGAGCGTATGGTTCTTGAGATAGAACACGACGTTCTTGTCGTCGAACTCGAGCCGGATGTCCTCGTCCTCCTTGGCCAGCATACCGCGCAGCAGGTTGGCCGGTTTCTTGGGCAGGATGAACGACGCGGCGGTTCCGGTCTCGGCGCCGGCCGCATACTTGACGAGCTTATGGGCATCGGTAGCCACGAACGTGACCGTCTCGGGTTCGATATTGACATAGACGCCGTTCATCACCGGACGCAGTTCGTCGTCGGCCGTGGCGAAAATCGTCTTGTTGATTCCGGTCAGGAACATATCCGCTCCGGAGGTGATTTCCTGTTTCGTATCGGCTGCGATTTCGGGCGAAGCGGGATAGCTCAGTCCCGACGTACCGGGGATGGTGAGCTGGCCTGTTTTCCAACTGATGCGGATCTCCCACGTCGATTCGTTGGCCTCGATGGTCAGCGGCTGTTCGGAGAATTCCTTGAGCGAATCGAGCATCAATTTGACCGGAGCCGCGATGACGCCCTCCTGTTCCACGCTTTCCACCGGAAGCGACCCCACCAGCGTGGTTTCGAGGTCGGAAGCCGTGATTTTGAGTACGCCGTCGTGCAGATCGAACAGGAAGTTGTCCAAGATCGGCAGCGTGTTTTTATTGCTTACGACTTTGCTCGAAGTCTGAAGTACGTTCAGTAACGCGGTTGAAGATACGACGAATTTCATATTTTCGATTCTTTAGAGTTTCACATTCGGTTTTTCCGCAACGTTTTCCCCGCCGGCCCTACCCGTCCGACGACGGAATCGGGCAACGCGAAGGAGCGTTTTCCGCGGCATTGCACCCCTCAAAGATAATCCAATTTTTTACAAACCGGAGAGCTTTTCCAAAGACATTTCGATCATCTTATCAACAAAGGGACGATAATCGGTCTCCATTTCGAGCGCCACACGCTGGGCGATCACCGTACAGATCGTCACGGCATCGTGTCCCATGAGACGTGCGAGTCCGGCCAGTGCGGACCCTTCCATCTCGAAATTGGTGAACCGTCGGCCGTCGAAACGGAATGTCTCGATCTTAGCGTTCAGGTCAGGATCGGAGGGAGAGAGACGCAGCCGGCGGCCCTGCGGAGCATAGAACCCCGGGGCGGAAATCGTCATTCCCTCGACCGTCGCATCGGCGAACAGCGCGGCCAGCGTATCGGAGCAGCGGACGAAGTAAGGCGAGGCGAGCGACGGATTCCAGCCCGTATGCCCGATGAAAGCCCGCTCCATCTCCGTATCGCAGACCGCATCGCGACCGGCGTAGAAATTCAGCAGGCCGTCGAAGCCGACCGAAATGCGCGAAAGGATGCGGTCGCCGATCCGCAGATCGGGCTGTATCGCCCCGCAGGTCCCGAGCCTTACGAGCCGGAGCGAAGTTTTCGTCTCCTTTTCGGTCCGCGAAGCGAAATCGATGTTCGCCAGGGCATCCAGTTCATTGACGACGATGTCGATATTGTCGGTTCCTATGCCGGTCGAAAGCACGGTCATGCGCTCGCCCCGGTAACGGCCGGTCACCGTGACGAACTCGCGGTTCTCCACACGACACTCCCGGTGTTCGAAATGCGAGGCCACGCGCTCGACCCGGCCGGGGTCGCCGACCAGAACGACGGTCCGGGCCAGCTGTTCGGGCCGGAGGTGCAGATGGAATACGGAACCGTCGCCGTTGATAATCAGTTCGGAAGGAGGTATCACTCGCATAGGATCGTTTTTAACAGGTTGATGCCATCAAAAATACGCCAAGAAGCCGAAAAAAGCAAGGAGCGGGTCTTTCCCGCCCCCCTCTTTCCCCCGAACCGGCCGTCCGGAACGCTCCGCCTCACCCCCGAATGCCAGCCGCACACGCCGAATGGCAAAACCGTCCGATCCCGCGCCGAAGCACGGCACCGCTCATCGCCGGGCAAAAAGCCCGTCATATCTGCCGAACGGCAGGAAAAGACCGTATCCGAAACGGAATAGCCGTCCCGGAGACCGGACGGCTATTCTTCGGAGCGATTCGGACAGAATCGGAGAACCCGTTCTATTCCATTCTTTTCCAAACCTCCCAGACGGGAATCTTCCTGTCGAGTTTGCCTTCGATACGCATCGTCCCATCGTCCTCGAACGTCACGTTATAAACGGCCCGCTTCTTCTCGAAACGTTTCATGTCGGGCAACGTATAGAGGATCGTTTCGGTATAGACGCCATTTTCGAACGTATAGGTTCCCCCCGCGCCTGTCTTTATATCCGATTTTTTGTCATAAAGGACCCACAGGAAATGTCCGTCGGTAATGAACTTGACCTCGGTCCATTTCGCCCGGGATTCGGGCATCGTCCGTTTCCATACGCCCCGGACATCTTGCGCACTCAGCGCAGAACAGAAAAACAGGCACGACACGGCTTCCAACCCTAAGTTGAACTTCTTGCCATGACCGATAATCTCTTCCACTACCGGACGCATCTGATTTACTTTA
>UROX01000052.1 GCA_900549685.1 uncultured Alistipes sp. | reverse complement strand
CCAATTAAAAAATCCGAAAAGCATATTCGAATGGAAAAGCATGTTCAACAGTACGTGGATGATTTCATGGCGAAAGTGATCGCCAAGAATCCCGGAGAAAAAGAATTTCATCAGGCCGTGCGCGAAGTCGTGGAATCGCTGGCCGCCTATATTCTCGAGAACCCCGTGCTTCAGAAGATGAAGATTCTGGAACGGATCGCCGAACCCGAACGGGTGGTGATGTTCCGTGTTCCGTGGATCAACGACAAGGGCGAGGTGGAGATTAACCGGGGTTACCGCGTGCAGATGAACAGCGCGATCGGTCCGTACAAGGGCGGACTCCGTTTCCATCCTTCGGTCAATCTGAGCATCCTGAAGTTCCTCGCTTTCGAACAGACGTTCAAGAACAGCCTGACGACGCTCCCCATGGGCGGCGGCAAGGGCGGTTCGGATTTCAACCCCAAAGGCAAGTCCGACAACGAGGTGATGAAATTCTGCCAGTCGTTCATGACCGAATTGCAGCGCCATGTGGGACAGGATACCGACGTACCTGCCGGCGACATCGGCGTGGGCGGTCGCGAGATCGGCTTCCTGTTCGGTCAGTACAAACGGCTCCGCAACGAGTTCACCGGTACGCTGACCGGTAAGGGCCTCGGCTGGGGCGGCAGTCCGCTGCGTCCCGAAGCCACCGGCTACGGCACCTGCTATTTCGCGCAGGAAATGCTCGCTACCAAGGGCGAAAGCTACGAAGGCAAAATCGTGACGATCTCCGGTTCGGGTAATGTGGCTCAGTATGCCTGCGAAAAGGCGACGCAGCTCGGCGCCAAGGTCGTAACGCTGTCCGACTCGTCGGGATACATCTACGATCCGGACGGTATCGACGCCGAAAAACTGGCCTATGTGATGGAACTCAAGAACATTTTCCGCGGCCGCATCAAAGAGTACGCCGATAAATTCCCGGGAGCTACCTATTACGAAGGCCAGCGTCCGTGGGGCGTCAAGTGCGACATCGCCATGCCCTGCGCCACGCAGAATGAACTTAACGAGGAGCAGGCCCGTGCGCTGGTGGCCGGAGGCTGCATCTGCGTAGCCGAAGGAGCCAACATGCCCTCGACGCCCGAGGCGATCAAAGTGTTCCAGGACAGCCGTATCCTCTACTCGCCGGGCAAGGCTTCGAACGCCGGCGGGGTGGCTACTTCCGGACTTGAGATGACGCAGAACTCGATCCGTCTGTCGTGGACGCCCGAAGAGGTGGATCAGAAGCTGCATTCGATCATGCAGAACATCCATGCCGCCTGCGTGAAGTACGGTACCGAACCCGATGGGTATGTGAACTACGTCAAAGGCGCCAATATCGCCGGCTTCATGAAAGTCGCCAACGCCATGCTCGCGCAGGGTTGCGTATAGTCGGATCGACGAATCGGGACGGGACGGCGTGTTGCAGTCGGCTGTCCCGCTTCGGACGGAATTGTTCCGATAGAATGAAAAGAGGGTGTCCGTGCCGCCGCGGGCATCCTCTTTTTTCGTGTCTTTACACCGGGCGTTTGGGGGCGCGATGTCCTTCGGGGGTTCGCTTGGGGTGCAGCTTTCCCCAGATTCCCCGCGCTGCGTTGAGGGTCTGCGCCCGTTTTGGAACGCAGTCTGTGGCTGCGGATTGCCGGGACCGGGCATGAAAAATGCGGTCGGGAACTTCGGCGCATGACAATGCAACCGTCTTTTTGTCTCGCGTGGGGGCGGTGTTTTCGGGACGGTTTGCCTTGTTGTTTGTGGGGTATTGTACATTCCGGGACCGGAGGTCAGGCGGGTCTATGTCGGAGCGCCCTTTCGGTTTCGACGGGCCGGTCTGTATGGCTGCTTGTGGCTGCTGCCGGTGACGGCGGAGCGGGAGCTGTCGCTTCCGACAGGCGTATGCGGCTCCGAAAAAGAACTGCCGTAACGGATGCGAGGCCGTCCTGCATAATGGCAGGACGGCCTCGCGATCGGTGCGGGCTTCGGAGGTTCCGAAGCGGCTATGTTCGAGCCTCCCTATTCGGAACGAACCGGTCTTTCTGTTCGTTGCGGCGACGGTGTGTGTCTTTCCGTCCGGAGCGAACGGTACCCCGTCCGACGGCCTATTCGCTCCGGAAGAAGCGGTCGATGTTTTCGGCGGCCCTGCGGCCGGATGCGATGGCCCGGACGACGAGCGATGCGCCGGTCATGGCGTCTCCGGCGACGAATACCTTGTCGTGCGAGGTGCGTTGGGCGTCGTCGCCCAGAATGTTCTTGCGGTTGTCGAGTCGTAGATCCAGTTCCGTGACGAGACCTTCGTGTACGGGATGGACGAAGCCCATGGCCAGCAGGACGAGGTCGGCTTCGATCGTCTCGACCTCACCCGTGGGCTGCATTTTCCAGCGCCCCTCGGCATCTTTCTCCCACTCGACGCGTTCGACTTCCACGCCGGTGACTTTGCCGTCGCGGCCTACGAACCGTTTGGTCGCGAGGTTCCATCTTCTGCGGCAGCCTTCTTCGTGCGACGAAGAGGTTTTCAGCACGTGGGGATACATCGGCCACGGCGTATCGGGATTGTGGTGTTCGGGCGGCTGGGGCATGATCTCGATCTGCGTGATCTGTACGGCCTGCTGGCGGACGGAGGTGCCCACGCAGTCCGATCCCGTGTCGCCGCCGCCGATGACCAGCACCCGCTTGCCTTTGGCCGTAATGCGTTCCTCGTCGGGAATCGCTATGCCGGCCACCAGCCGGTTTTGCTGGCGGAGCAGTTCGAGTGCGAAGTGTATTCCTTCCAGCTCGCGCCCTTCGGCCGGCAGGTCGCGCGGAACGCCCGAGCCGATGGCGATGCACAGCGCGTCGTACTCTTCGAGCAGTCCGGCCGTTTCGGTGCCGCTTCCGACAGGACTGTTCGTCCGGAATTCCACGCCTTCGGCCCGCATCAGCTCCAGCCGGCGGTCGATGATCCGCTTGCTGAGTTTGAAGTCGGGGATGCCGAGCCGGAGCAGGCCTCCGGGCGCTTCGTCCTTTTCGAATACGGTGACGGTGTGGCCGCGTCGGTTGAGCTGGTTGGCGCAGGCCAGTCCGGCGGGGCCGGAACCGATTACCGCTACTTTCCGGCCTGTCCGTCGCCGGGGCGGACAGGGGACGATGTGTCCGGCCAGGAAGGCCTGTTCGACGATGGCCGCCTCGTTCTCGCGGATCGTGACCGGCTGGTCGTGGAGCTTGAGCACGCACGATTTCTCGCACAGCGCCGGGCAGACCCGTCCGGTGAATTCCGGAAAATCGTCGGTCAGCGAGAGAATGTCGTAGGCCTCTTTCCATTTGCCCTGCCAGGCCAGATCCTGCCATTCGGGCTGGCGGTTGCCCAGCGGGCAGGCCCAGTGGCAGAACGGGACGCCGCAGTCCATGCAGCGCGAGGCCTGCAGCTTGCGGTCTTCGACGTTGAGCGTCTGTTCTACCGGAGTGAAGTCGTATATCCGTTCGTGCAGAGGACGGTATCCGGCCTCTTTGCGCGATATGTGTAAAAATCCTTTGGGGTTTCCCATGATCGTTGTTCTGTTGCGGTTTGACAATCGGCGGACGGGATCAGTAGTCCCGTTCCACCTTGGCGATCTTGCGTTCGAGCGCGGCCATGCGCTGTGCGTGGAGCACTTTCTTGTACTCGATGGGCGTCACTTTGATGAATTCGCCGACGTAACGGTTCCAGTCGTCGAGCATGCGTTTGGCCAGCGGGCTGCCGGTGTGGTAGTAGTGCGCGCTCACGAGGCTGTGCAGTTCCTTGTCGTCGGCGCTCTCTTCGATGAGCGACAACTCGACCATCTCCATGTTGCAGAAATAATCGAAATTGCCCTCCCTGTTCCATACATAGGCGATCCCGCCGCTCATGCCTGCGGCGAAGTTGCGTCCCGTGGGACCCAGTACGACGGTACGTCCGCCGGTCATGTATTCGCAGCAGTGGTCGCCAGCTCCCTCCACGACGGCCGTGGCTCCGCTGTTGCGCACGCAGAAACGTTCGCCGACCCGGCCGTTGATATAGACTTCGCCTTCGGTGGCTCCGTAGAGCAACGTATTGCCGGCGATGATGTTCTCTTCGGGGGCGAAGAGCGTGCCCTTGGGAGGAACGACGGTGATGCGTCCGCCCGAGAGGCCTTTGCCGAGGTAGTCGTTGGCGTCGCCCTCGAGCCGGAACGTGATGCCCTTGCAGAGGAAAGCGCCGAAGCTCTGTCCCGCCGATCCGCGGAAGGCGACCTGTATCGTGTCGTGCGGCAGCCCCTCGCCTCCGT
This sequence comes from uncultured Alistipes sp., assembly GCA_900549685.1. GTDB lineage: Bacteria > Bacteroidota > Bacteroidia > Bacteroidales > Rikenellaceae > Alistipes_A. Next base: position 10,040 of record UROX01000052.1, on the reverse strand, counting down.
GCCGTGCCGTGACGGCGCCCGAGAGCATCGCTCCGACCGACCGGTCGGTGTTGTGGATCGGGAAGGCGAGCTGTACGGCCATTTTCGAGTCGAGGGCCGGGGCGGCTATACCGATGAGCGAGCGGTCGATCACCGACTCGATGCCGTGATGCTGGGCGATGACTCTGCGGATGGCGTGCGTGTCGGCTTCCTGCGGACGGTAAAGGATTTTCGACAGGTCGATGCCGGCGGCTTTGCCCTCCGTCGCCGGAGCGACCGTCTCGATCAGATCGGTCCGTCCGATGATGTCGTCCAGTCGGGTGAAGCCCATTTCGGCCAGATGTTCGCGGACGTCCTCGGCCAGGAAGTTGAAGAAATTTACCAGATATTCATAGCGGCCCACGAAATGGCGGCGCAGCTCTTCGTTCTGCGTGGCCACGCCGACAGGGCAGGTGTTGAGGTGACATTTGCGCATCATCACGCATCCCAGCACGATCAGGGCGCTGGTGGCGAATCCGAATTCCTCCGCGCCGAGCAAGGCTCCGATCACGATGTCGCGGCCGGTTTTGTACTGGCCGTCCACCTGGAGCGTCACCTGTCCGCGCAGGTTGTTGATGACGAGCGTCTGCTGGGTTTCGGAGAGTCCGATTTCGGACGGCAGGCCCGCGTGTTTGATCGAGCTGACGGGGCTGGCACCGGTTCCTCCCTCGCATCCGCTGATGAGGATCATATCGGCCTTGGCCTTGGCCACGCCGGCGGCGATCGTGCCTACGCCGCTCTCCGATACCAGCTTCACGCTGATCCGGGCGCGGGGATTGACGTTCTTCAGGTCGAAGATCAGCTGGGCGAGGTCTTCGATCGAGTAGATGTCGTGGTGGGGCGGCGGCGAAATGAGCGAAATGCCGGGAATCGAGTGGCGGGTGCGGGCGATCATCTCGTCCACCTTGTAACCCGGCAGCTGTCCTCCCTCGCCCGGTTTGGCGCCCTGCGCCACCTTGATCTGTATCTCGTCGGCATTGACGAGATATTCGGCATTGACGCCGAACCGTCCCGAGGCCACCTGCTTGATGGCGCTCCGGGCCAGCGTGCCGTCTTCCCTCGGACGGTATCGCGCCGGGTCCTCGCCTCCTTCGCCTGTGTTGCTTTTACCGCCGATGGCGTTCATGGCCAGTGCCATCGCCTCGTGCGCTTCTTTGCTGATCGAGCCGAACGACATGGCGCCGGTGACGAATCGCCGGGTGATCTCGCTGGCCGGTTCGACGAGCGAGAGGTCGATCGGGTTTTTCTTGAGGCGCATCAGGTCGCGCAGGTAAATCGGTTCGGGCTTGTCGTCCACGAGCCGGGTGTATTCCTTGAACTTTTTGTAGCTTCCCAGCCGCGTAGCCAGTTGCAGGGCGGAGATCGTTTCCGGGTTCCATGCGTGTTTCTCTCCGTTCCGTCGCCATGCATAGTTGCCGAAGTTTTCGAGCTGCTGGCTCGGACTGAATATTTCCTCGTCGCCGAAGCCGCGGGCGTGGGCTGCTAATGTGTCGCGGGCGATGTCGTCCAGGCCGGCTCCCTCGATTTTCGATGTCGTGCCGCAGAAATAGCGTTCCAGCACTCCCGAGGAGAGACCGATAGCCTCGAAAATCCGTGCGCCCCGGTAGCTGCGGATCGTCGAGATGCCCATTTTGGACATGATTTTCAGAAAGCCTTTGTTGATGGCTTTGATATAGTGGTTCTCGGCCGTTTCGTAATCGAGCTGCAACTCGCCGTTGCGTACCCGGTCGTCCAGTATGGCGAAGGCCATGTAGGGGTTCACCGCGCTGGCTCCGAAGCCGATCAGCAAGGCGATGTGCATCACCTCGCGGGCCTCGCCCGTTTCGACGATCAGGGCGATCTTCGATCTCTTATGGACGCGGATGAGGTGGGTGTGTACGGCGGACAGTGCCAGCAGCGACGGTACGGGTGCGAGGGTCGGTCCGACTTTCCGGTCGCTCAGGATCACGTAGTTGTATCCTTCGTCCACGGCCTGCTCGGCCTGTGCGCACAGCGCATCGACGGTCTGTTCCAGCCCGGCCTCGCCTTCGGCGGCGGGGAACAGCATGTCGAGCGTGCGGGTCCGGAAGCCTTTGTATCCGAGGTGGGTCAGAATGTCGATGTCGGAGTTCGTCAGCACGGGGCTGCTCAGTTTGACGACTTTGCAGTGGTCGGCCGACGGTTCGAGGATGTTGCCGTTCACGGCTCCGATGTAGCTGGCCAGCGACATGACCAGCTCTTCGCGGATCGGGTCGATCGGCGGGTTGGTCACCTGGGCGAACTGCTGGCGGAAATAGTTGAACAGCCGCTGCGGCTTGGCCGACAGTACGGCGATGGGCGTGTCGTTGCCCATCGAGCCGAGCGGTTCGGCTCCGTCGCGTCCCATGGGCAGCACGATCCGCTGGATGTCCTCTTTGTTGTAGCCGAACGTGCGCAGCATCGCCTCGTAGTCGTCGATGCCGTGCGTCACCTTGCGGCCGGAGGTGATTTTCTTCAGCAGGATGCGGTTTTTCTCGAGCCATTCCTTGTAGGGGTGTTCTGCCGCGAGCTGCGCCTTGATCTCCTCGTCGTAGAGAATGCGTCCCTGTTCGGTATCGACCATGACGATCTTGCCGGGCCGGAGCCGTCCTTTGGCCTCGATTTCGGATGGCTCGATGTCGAGCACTCCCGTCTCGGAGGCGATCACCATCATGCCGCCTTTCGTAATCAGCCAGCGGGCCGGACGCAGGCCGTTGCGGTCGAGCATTCCGCCGGCATAGCGGCCGTCGGAGAACATCAGCGTGGCGGGACCGTCCCACGGTTCCATCCAGATGCTGTGGTATTCGTAGAACCCTTTCAGCCCGTCGGGGATCGGGTTTTTGTCGTTGTAGCTTTCGGGGACGAGCATCGCCAGCGCATGCGGAAGGCTCAGTCCGCTCATAACCAGAAACTCGAGCACATTGTCCAGCGAAGCGCTGTCGCTCATGCCCGGCTGTACGATCGGACCGTATTCGGCGATATTCTCCATTCCCTCGGGACGGAACAGACTCTCGCGGTCTTCCATCCACGAGCGGTTGCCCCGTATGGTGTTGATTTCGCCGTTGTGTCCCAGCAGACGGAACGGCTGGGCGAGCGACCACGTGGGGAATGTGTTGGTACTGAAGCGGGAATGTACCAGTGCCAGCGCACTGGTGAAATAGGGATTGATCAGGTCCGGATAATAGGCTCGCAGCTGAAGCGAGGAGAGCATTCCCTTGTAGACGATGGTCCGTGTCGAAAGGCTCACTACGTAGCTTCCGTCCGCTCCCTGCTGTGCGAAATCGTGCTCGATGCGGCGGCGGATCATGTAGAGCCGGCGTTCGAGTTCGGCGGGGTCGGAACATCCTTTGATGAAAAGCTGCCGCACGGCCGGTTCGGTCGCCAGTGCGTCATGGCCGAGGATTTCGCTGTTTACCGGCACTTCGCGCACGTGCATCAGTTCGAGTCCCTGCTCGGTGACGGCTGTCCGGACGATGTTCATGGCCGCCTGCTGTGCGGCCTCCTCTTTGGGGAGGAATACCAGTCCGGTGCCGTATTTCCCTTTTTCGGGGACGGGGATGCCTTGCAGCAGAATGAATTCGTGCGGAATCTGCACGAGGATGCCTGCGCCGTCGCCCGTTTTGTCGTCCGCGCCTTCGGCCCCGCGGTGGGCCATATGTTCGAGGACCTGAAGTCCGTTCTCGACGATTTCGTGCGTTTTGTCGTTGTGTATCTGCACGACGAGTCCTACGCCGCAGGCGTCGTGTTCGTTTTCGGGCGTATAGAGTCCCTGCTGTCGGGGGTATCCGCTCTTGTGGTTCGGTATCGTTTTTTTCATGCCTTTCGTGTTTTGTCGAAGCCGTCGGCGGGGAGAGTTCTCCGGGACTCTCCCCGCGGCGGCAGGTTGGAGAAATGTCTCCGCCTTTAGCGGATGAAGAGCAGTTCGCGGTATTTGGGCAGCGGCCACATTTCGTTGTCCACGATCAGTTCCAGCTTGTCGATATGGTAGCGGATTTCGTCGAAGAGCGAGGCCACGGTGTCGTGATAGGCGATGGCTTTTTCGCGTTCGTTCTCGATCTTATTGGCCACCTTGCGCGCTTCGACCATCCGCTGTACGAGCGTCTGGATTTCGACCTGGTGCATCGAGATTTTCTCGATCAGCTCCATGTCCAGCGCAGCGTCTTTCTCGGCTTTGTCGCCGGGGAGCATCTGGCGGAGCTTGAATACCTTGTCGAGCAGCATGCCCTGGTAGCGGGATGCGACGGGAAGGATATGGTTGATGGCCATGTCGCCCAGCACGCGGGCTTCGATCTGTATCTTTTTCGTGTAGGTCTCCCATTTGACTTCGGCCCGGGCGTGGAGTTCCTTTTCGGAGAGCACGCCTGTGGTTTTGAACATTTCGACGGTCCGGGCCGAGAGCATGCGGTCGAAGATCAACGGTACGGAGGTCTCGCAGTCGAGTCCGCGGCGGGCCGCTTCGGCTTTCCAGTCGTCGCAGTAGCCGTTGCCGTCGAAGTGGACCGGCGCACTCTCCTCGATGTAGGTTTTGAGTACCTCGAAGATCGCTTTCTCCTTCGTCTCGCCGTCGGCGATTCTCTTTTCCACGACTTCGTGGAATTCGGTGAGCTGCATGGCTACGGCCGTATTGAGGGCGATCATCGCGCCGGCGCAGTTGTCCGACGAACCCACGGCGCGGAACTCGAAGCGGTTGCCGGTGAAGGCGAACGGCGAGGTCCGGTTGCGGTCGGTGTTGTCGAGCAACAGTTCGGGGATGTGGGCGATGCCCAGTTTCATGGCGGCCTTGTCGTCGATGCGGATCACGTCGTCGCTTTTGCTCGTGGCGATCTCCTTGAGTACGGCATTCAGCTGCGAACCGAGGAAAATCGAGATGATGGCCGGGGGTGCTTCGTTGGCGCCGAGACGGTGGGCGTTCGTGGCGCTCGAGATGCTGGCTTTGAGCAGACCGTTGTGTTTATGGACGGCCATCATGATGTTGAGCAGGAACGTCATAAACTGCAACTTTTCGGCGGGCGTTTTGCCCGGCGAGAGCAGGTTTACGCCGGTGTCGGTGCCCAGCGACCAGTTGTTGTGTTTGCCCGATCCGTTGATGCCTTTGAACGGCTTTTCGTGGAGCAGCACGCGGAAGTCGTGGTTGCGGGCCACCTTGCGCATCGTGAGCATCAGCAGCAGGTTGTGGTCGTTGGCCAGATTCGTCTCCTCGAAAATGGGCGCTACCTCGAACTGGTTGGGCGCCACTTCGTTGTGGCGGGTCTTGACAGGGATGCCCAGTTTCAGACATTCGTATTCGAGGTCTTTCATAAAGGCTGCCACGCGGGTCGGTATCGTGCCGAAGTAGTGGTCTTCGAGCTGCTGGTTCTTGGCGCTTTCGTGGCCCATCAGCGTGCGTCCGGTGAGCATCAGGTCGGGGCGGGCGGCCCACAGGCCTTCGTCTACGAGGAAATATTCCTGTTCCCAGCCCAGATACGAAATCACTTTTTTCACTTCCGGATCGAAGTAATGGCATACGGCCGTGGCGGCTTTATTGACAGCCGAAAGCGAACGCAGCAGCGGGGTCTTGTAGTCGAGCGCCTCGCCGGTGTAGGAAATGAATACGGTCGGGATGCAGAGTGTCGAATCGACGATGAAAGCCGGCGACATGGGGTCCCATGCCGAATATCCGCGCGCTTCGAACGTGTTGCGGATCCCTCCGTTGGGGAAGCTCGACGCGTCGGGCTCCTGCTGACTGAGCAGTTTGCCGGAGAACTCCTCGATCATGCCGCCCGTGCGGTCGAGTTCGGCGAAAGCGTCGTGTTTTTCGGCCGTTCCGCCGGTCAGCGGCTGGAACCAGTGCGAGTAGTGGGTGGCGCCCATGTCCATGGCCCACTGTTTCATGCCTGCGGCCACGCTGTCGGCCGTCTCGCGGTCGAGCGGCGAGCCGTTGCGCATCGTGTCGATCAGTGCTTCGTAGCTCTTCTTGGGAAGGTACTTGCGCATTTTTTCCTGATTGAATACATAGCTTCCGAAATACTCGGAAGGCCGTCCTGCCGGAGCGGGCACTACCGTCGCTTTGCGTTTGATAGCCTCTTCGATGACTTTAAATCTCAACGATGACATGGTTTTCGATGATTTTTAAGGGTTATGTTTATCGTTTCTCTTTTTCTCTGCCTTGCGGTCGGAGCGTTTATTTCAGGAAGATGTTGTGGAGACGACAGGTTTCGATCATCGCCTCGGGCCAGATGCTCGCCTGCACTTCGCCGATGTGGGCGCAGCGCAGCAGGAACATGCACAGCCTCGACTGACCGATCCCGCCTCCGACCGACAACGGGATGCGTCCTTCGATCAGCGCTTTGTGGAACTCGAGTTCCTTGCGTTCGGGGCATCCTGCCAGGTCGAGCTGACGGACGAGCGCCTCGGCATCGACGCGGATACCCATGCTCGAGATTTCGAAAGCGCTTTCGAGTACCGGGTTCCAGACGATGATGTCGCCGTTGAGTCCTTTGCAGCCGTCGTGGGTCGGCGTGGTCCAGTCGTCGTAGTCGGGGGCGCGTCCGTCGTGCTTCTCGCCGTCGGCGAGTGCTCCTCCGATGCCGATCACGAAGACGGCTCCGTATTTTTTCGCGGCTTCCGTCTCGCGTTCGCGGGGTGTCAGCCCCGGGTATTCCCGTTGCAGTCGTTCGCTGTGGATGAACTCGATCGACTCGGGAAGAATCGGCGTGATGTGTGGGTATTGGGCATAGACTTCCGCTTCCATCTTCCGCAGGACGCCGTATATTTTCGTGACGATTGTCTTGAGAAAGTCGAGGTTGCGGTCTGCTGCGGTGATCGTGCGTTCCCAGTCCCACTGATCGACGTAGAGCGAATGGAGATTGTCCAGCTCTTCGTCCGCGCGGATGGCGTTCATGTCGGTGTAGAGTCCGTAGCCCGGTGCGATGCCGTAGGCCCCGAGCTTCATGCGTTTCCATTTGGCCAGCGAGTGCACGACTTCGGCCCGGCGTTCGCCCATGTCCTTGATCGGAAAGCTCACGGGGCGTTCCGTGCCGTTGAGGTCGTCGTTGATGCCCGTTCCGGACAGGACGAACAGCGGGGCGGTGACTCTGCGCAGGTCGAGCGCTTCGGCGAGCGAGCGTTGGAAGCCTGTTTTGATGATCTTGATGGCCTGTTCCATCGTTTCGGGGACCAGTTTGGCCCGGTAGTCTTTCGGGATATAGAGTGCCATGGCGTTTGCTTTTTTGTTGTGAGAGGTTTTCGGTCCGGTCGGCTCGTGCGGGGCGGAATCTCTTCCGGGTCCCCCGATGCGGCGGCCGATGATCGGATCTCGTGACGGCCGCCGCATTTCCTCTTTACTGCAGGGAAACTGACTTAACTTAAACCTCGTGAATGTGTTTTCGAAATGGAATCTTTTATGCGTTGTAGGCGGTTTCGCCGTGTTCGTATATGTCGAGCCCTTCTTCTTCGACCCGTTTGTCCACCCTCAGTCCGACGGTTTTCTTGAGGATGCCGAACAGTACGAACCCTGCGGCGAGCGCCCATCCGGCCGTAACCAGAGCGCCGAGCGTCTGTATGCCGAGCATCGTCGCGCCGCCGCCATAGAGCAAACCTCCGTCGAGAGCGAACAGTCCGGTGAGGATCGTGCCCAGCGTGCCGCAGACGCCGTGTACGGAGATTGCGCCGACCGGATCGTCGATCCGGAGCCGGGTGTCGAAGAACGATACGGCGAACACCATCGTCAGTCCGCTGATTGTGCCGATGCACAGCGCGCCGAAGGGCGATACCAGATCGCATCCGGCGGTGATGCCGACCAGTCCGGCCAGCGCACCGTTGAGCGAAAGGCTCAACGTCGGTTTGCCGTAGCGTACCCACGCCGTAATCAGGGCGGCCAGTGCGCCTGCCGCCGCCGAGATGTTGGTGGTCAGGAATATGTTGCCGATCGCCGTCGCGTTCGCATCGCCCGATGCGGCCAGCTGGCTGCCGGGGTTGAAACCGAACCAGCCGAACCAGAGGATGAATACGCCCAGCGAGGCGAGCGAGAGGTTGTGGCCCGGGATGGCGTATACCTTGCCGTTGCGGTATTTGCCCAGCCGGGGGCCTACGAAGAGGGCGCCCATGCAGGCGAGCCATCCTCCTACGGAGTGTACAACGGCGCTACCGGCGAAGTCATGGAACCCGAGTTCCGATAACCAGCCGCCACCCCATGTCCAGTGGCCTGAAACGGGATAGATGAAAGCGGAGATCAGGACGCAGTAGAATAAGTAGGCATGAAACTTAGTGCGTCCTGCTACGGCACCCGAAACAATGGTAGCCGCCGTTGCACAGAACATGGTCTGAAATACCAAAAATGCGGAGGTCGGAATATCGCCTTCCCATCCGGCCGTCCCCATCGGATCGGGCGTGCCGAAAATGCCTGCGATGCTCGGGCCGAACATGAGGCCGAAGCCGAACAACCAGAAGAGGATCGTGCCGGCGGAAAAGTCCAGCAGGTTCTTCATCAGAATGTTCGCGGCGTTTTTCGTGCGTTCGAAACCTGCTTCGACCAGGGCGAAGCCCGGCTGCATGATGAATACGAGCATGGCTGCCAGCAGAACCCATACCGTGTCGAGGGAGCGGGCTACGTCGCCGATTGCGGCCGGGAGTCCTGCAGCCATATCTTCGGAGAGGATTCCCGCACAGTCCACTGCCGTTTTCAGACTGTCCGATATCAAGAGTGTTTCGTTCATAATCGTGGTTTTTTAGTAGTTGGACATAAAATTCGGTGAGGCCTTTATCGGTGTTGGTAGAGCGTGATGTCGCCTCGTTCTCCGGTACGGATGCGGTAGGATTCTTCGACTTCCGAAACGAAAATCCGTCCGTCGCCCACCTCGCCGGTCTGGGCTGCCGCCAGAATGGCGTCGATTGTCCGCTGGGCGTTCTGGTCGCGCACGACGATCGTGAGCATCAGCCGTTCGATGATGTCGGTGCCGTAGATGACCCCGCGGTAGATTCTTTCCTGTCGGGTCTTGCCTACTCCGCGCACTTCCGTGTAGGAGAACCATTCGATGTCGGCTTCGAGCAGCGCTTCTTTGACCTCCGTGAATTTGGTTTTGCGTATGATGGCTTCGATTTTTTTCATGGCGTTTTCTTTTTTTTAGTCTTCGTTCCGGGCGGAATGCGTGTTTCCGAGTGCCGCCGGGAAACGTTCGGGTATATGTCTGTTTAGAACGAGATGCCGAAGATCAGGTTGGCGTCGTCGGTCGCGGGTGAGGCTACGGCCTGTACGAAAACGGGCAGCGAATAATGGTCGGTGATGCGGATCTTTTTGGAGGCCGTGAGCGAGATGTTCGAAATCTGAAATCCTTTTTTGTCGCCGTGCGGCGTGAGCCATGCGGGAGCGTTCCAAGGGGCGGCTCCGACGGCGGCGGTGAATTCGATGCCTTTGATTTCGAAGTCGTATCCGATCTGCACGTAGCTCGAATATTTGCGTTTCCCGGCGGCGTCTTTGTCGAGGTTGCCTGCGAAGAACGTATGCCATTCGAGCGAAAGGGGAACCTTCTCGCCGAAATGATAGCCGAGTGCGCCTTCGATCAGATGCGAGTCGAAGTAGTGGTTGTAGAACGAAGCTCCTTGTCCGGCCCACCAGTAGTCGGTCGCCTGGATCGTGAAACCTGCGATTTCGTAGCCGACGGAGAGATCCAGCTCTTTGAATCCGCCCGACAGGCTCGTCGAACCCCATGCTCCGATGCTGAAACCTTTGTATTCGATACCGAGCGAGGGCTGTACGCTTACGCCCGATCCTTCCTGATAGACGCCTCGCCAGACATATCCGCTTACGATGTCGGCGCCTACGTTTACTTCGAGTTTGTTCGCTTGCGGGTCGCGGGCTGCGGCGCGGAAAGTCGGAAACAGGATGCCTGCGGCGAGTCCTGCGATGGCGATGAGTGTTGTTGTCGGTTTCTTCATGGCTCTTTTCTTTTTTTGCGTTAGAACGGAATGGCGGATTTCGTTTTTGGTTTTCGTCGGCTTGTCTTTCTCCAAAGCTTCACGCTTTTCGACAGCCTTCTGAGATTCGGTAA
>UROX01000051.1 GCA_900549685.1 uncultured Alistipes sp. | reverse complement strand
CCGATTCCTACAAAGACCGTTTCATGGAGGCCCTTTCGCGGACGTCCCTGCTGTTATAAAGTTGCGGTCGTCGTTGTTTCGAAAAGCGTGCCGGCGACGATGGATGTCGGAGCGATAAAGTAATAAGATCGTGTCTCGAAATGCGGGGCGACGGAATTTTCGCGAAGAGGTTCCGCCGCCCCGGTTCGTTTCGGTCGGAGTGCGGGCTGTCTCCCGGCCGGTGGACGGAAAAGTTGGAAATGGCGGAATCGCATTCTATCTTTGCGGCTCCACTATTTTTCTCGACGATATGAAAACAATCGAATATCTTCCCGTCGGCGTATGTTCTCGCCATATCCGGATTGCCGTCGAAGACGACGGAACCGTGGCCGAAATCGTTTTTACGGGCGGCTGTCATGGCAATACGCAAGGTGTGGCGGCTTTGGCGAAAGGGATGCCTGCGAGCGAGGTGATCGCCCGCCTCAAAGGAATCGACTGTAAGGGCAAAGGCACATCGTGTCCCGACCAGTTGGCCCGGGCATTGGAGATGCTGGGTTAGAAACCGCTCCGGTTTTGTTCGGAATCGTCCGGCGACCGTCGTACAGTTTTCCGGCGAGATGGTCTGCGGCTCCATTCCGCACGGCGTGTCATGTCGGAACGGTTCTGTCGTATCCTGTTTTTCCCTTCCCCGTTGTCCGCATCCTTGTCGGGTATTCCGGAAAGCCTCCGATGCGGCAGCTTTTCGGATCACGGATTTTGAAAAGGATGCCCGTTCCGCGGCCGAAATAGCCGCCTGGGTTGGAAACTCCTAATTTTGGGTAGACCGTACGTGGAAGAAAGTGCGGGCGCCTTCGGTCCGTAGGATGTATCGAAAAAGTTCCGTGCGGCCGATCCGCACGGAACTTTCGTTTTATGTTCGGCTGGATGCGGGGTGCCGATCTTTCGTTTTCTCGGCGGAATCGTCCGGCCGGGGCGGAAGGTCGCTCCGTTTTTTCCGGTTCGGGATCGTTGGGCCGCAGATCCGGGGACCGCACGGCTGGCCGCATTCGTTGCAGCCCGAGGCGGAACAGCCTGCGTTTTTTCTGCGCAGTTTCCGGTACAACAGCCACGTCAGCAGGGCGACGGCCGCGAGAACGATTATTTTCGTAACGATTTCCTGCATGGTTCCACAACGGTTAGAAAAAGAGGCTTCCCACCTGATAGACGAGCAACGACAATAACCATGCGAAACTGGTCGAATAGACGACAGACAAAACGGCCCATTTCCGTCCCGCCTCTCTGCGTATGGCCGTAATCGCCGCGATGCAGGGAACATAGAGCAGGATGAACAGCATCATCGTATAGGCGACCAGCGGAGAATAGACCTTTTCGCCGATTCGTTCTCCGGAGGTGTATGTTTGGTTCTGGAGATTCTCTGCGAACGAGGCGTCGTCGTCGGTACTGTTGCTCAGTACGGCCATCGTGCTGACGACGATTTCTTTGGCTGCCAGGCCGCTGAACAGGCTTACGCCGATCTGCCAGTCGAATCCCAGCGGGCGGATGACCGGTTCGATGAAGTGTCCCAGGCGTCCGATATAGGACTTTTCCTTGTGTTCGGCGTGTTGCAGATCGTCGAGCCGCTTCATTTCGAACGTTTTGCTTTCTTCGGTCATGTCCGATGCGGCGACTTCCGTTCGCAGGGCGTCGTAGTCTATCGAATATTCCGTTCGTTCGGGGTAGTGTCCCAGCGCCCAGATAACGACCGAGGCCAGCAGAATGACGGACCCCATCTTGCGGAGATACTGGGCACCTTTGCTCCACATGTGGCGCAGCACGTTACGTGTGGTGGGAATACGATAGGGCGGCAGTTCCATGACGAAAGGTGCTTCGGCCCGTGCGAAAAGTAGTTTTTTGAACAGAATGGCCGACAGAATGGCGATCAGAATGCCGATCAGGTAAATCGACAGAAGGACGAGTCCCTTGTTATGCGGGAAAAAGGCCGAGATCAGCAGCACGTAGACCGGCAGCCGGGCGCTGCACGACATGAACGGAATGATGAGCATCGTGAGCATCCGGTCCTTGCGGCTTTCCAGCGTGCGTGTGGCCAGAATGGCCGGTACATTGCACCCGAAACCCATGAGCAGCGGGATGAACGATTTGCCGTGCAGGCCGATCTTGTGCATCAGTTTGTCCATGATGAAGGCTGCGCGGGCCATGTATCCCGTGTCTTCCATCAGCGAGATGAAGAAAAACAGGATCAGGATATTGGGCAGAAAGACGATGACGCCCCCCACCCCGCCGACGATTCCGTCGGCGAGCAGTTCGCGCAGCGGTCCCTCGGCCATGACTGAACGGATCCAGCGGCCCAGCCATTCCACTCCGCTCTCCATCCATCCTGCGGGAATGCTTCCCAACGAGAATGTTGTCTGGAACATGATCCACATGAACGACAGGAAAATGGGCAGTCCCCATACCTTATGGGTCATGATGCGGTCGATGCGGTCGGATTTTCTCTCCTGACGCGGCGGTCTTTGCCGACAGGTTTCTTCGAGCGCTCCGGCGATGAAACCGTATTTGGCATCCGAAATGATCGCTTCGGCCGAGTCGCCGTATTGCCGTTCGAGTTTCCGGCGGAGCAGCCCGGCGGTCGAATCGATGTCGTCGAAGTTCTCCGCCGATCCGATCAGGCTGCGGATGTTGTTGTCCCCGCCGAGCAGTTTGATCGCCAGATAGCGGGACGAATAGCGGGCTATGATGTCCTTGTTCTTCCACAGTTTTTCCTGAAGCGTGCGGATACTCTGCTCGATGTCGGCTCCGTAGTTGATGTGGATGTGACGGACGTGCGGTTCGTTGTCCTCGAAAACGTCGATGACGGTGCGTATCAGTTCCCGGATACCTTCCCTGCGGAGGGCTACGGTCGGCACGATCGGAATGCCGATCATGCCGGCCAGACTCGGATAGTCGAACCGGGCGCCCGACCGTTCCAGTTCGTCGTACATGTTCAGCGCGATGACGACTTTGAGGTTCATGTCGATGAGCTGGGTGGTCAGGAACAGATTCCGCTCGAGATTCGAGGCGTCCAGCACGTTGATGACCACGTCGGGCATCTCTTCGAGCAGATGACGGCGTACGTACAGCTCTTCGGGCGTGTATTCGGTGATGGAGTACGTACCGGGCAGGTCGAACAGATTGATCGTATATCCGTCCTGTCGGAACGTGGCCCGCTTGGCATCGACCGTCACGCCGCTGTAATTTCCGACCCGTTCGTGCGATCCTGAGGCCACGTTGAACAGCGAGGTTTTTCCGCAGTTGGGGTTACCCACCAGCGCCACGTTGATCGTCTTGATCGCTTCGTGCATGAAACGATTGACCGATTCGCCCCGGAACGTCGCGTCGGCGGGCAGATCGATATAACGGTCCATGGTTTCCGTATCGACGGAAACCTCGATCAACTCGGCTTCGCTTTTCCGCAGGGCGATGCGGTAGCCCATGATTTCGTATTCGATGGGGTCGAGCAGCGGGGCGTTCTTGATGACCGTGACGATCTGGCCCCGGACGAATCCCATTTCGGTGATGCGGTTACGGAACGAACCGTGTCCGAAGACTTTGGTGATGATGCCCTGTTCGGAGGTTTTGAGTTCCGAGAGCCGTTTGGTATATATTTTCTTGTCTTCTTCCATAAACGAATGCTCCCGACCGATGGCCGGCGAGGCAAAAATAGGCAACGGAAAAATCATGCGGAATACCGTTTTGTAGGGAGAATCCGCTGCCGAGGCTACCTATTCGAGCGATTTTTCCGATCGCGTTGCAAAGATAGGATACTATCCCGAATCTTGTACGGCCCGCGACGAAAAAGAGACGGCACGGTCGCATTTGCCGGCACGGTTGTATGTTCCTAAGTACCGGCTCTCGGTCGTATCTCCGAACTTTTGGACTGCACCTTACAGCCCTTCCGGACCGGAGACCGAATCGGGACCCGGCTCGTGGCCGGGAAACGCTGCAATCGAGGGCTTGAAAAGTGCGACCGGGAACGTCGGTGTATCGGAGCCTGCACCGCCTTTGTCGGATGTATACGAATAGAGATTTCGGACCGTTTCCCGATGTTTTTCGCCCGAAAAATCGTATTATTGTAGAACGGAAGGCATACCGTCGTATGCCCCGTTATGAAAATCTTAACCTAAACGATTAAAAATGAGTGCGAAAAAGATTGCCGGCATGATGCTGGCCGTTTTGTTGCTGTGTGCGGGACGACTCGGTGCGCAGCATTCGGTGCCGTTGAACATTACCGTCCGGGAAGGCAACGGATTTACGATGGAAGAGGTCGAAAAAGGCGTTTTCGAAGTGACGACCGCCCCTGGAAACGCAACGGTCCGGTTCGATCCGCTGGCCGCTGCTCCGGGCGAGGACATCGCCGTGTTGAGTTTCGACTATTTCTGTGCTTCGGGCATGGAGTTCATGGTCGTCATGGTCAATGACGACGCTTCGCGCATCGAGGAGAACATGATCCGGATGCCGATTGCCGAAGGCTGGAGTACGTTCTCGGTCGATGTGACTGACAAGCTGAAAAAGTTGCAGGGACCGAACGACTATCTGAGTCTTCTGATCGTGCCCAGCACGGCCCGTCCGACGACGATGCGGATCAAAAGTCCCCGTCTGAGAGCCTATACCGAAAAGGAAATGGAACAGAACCGGGTGAAAGCCGAACGCGAGGAACGCGAGAAAAGACTCAACCGCGACATCGACGTCTACCTGAAGAAAAACCATCCCTGTCGTGTGACCGAGGTGAAAGTGACCGACGACGCCGTCGAAGTGTGCGGAGACATCAAGGGGATGCCGGGCGAGGTGTATCTGTGCGAAGTGCCGATGTTCGGCGATCTGACCGACAAGGATTTCATCACCGAGCGCCGGATCGAAAAGCCCAAGACCTTCAAACTGAAATTCGACCGCTATGCCGATATCGACGGACGGCGCTACGACCGCCTCTATTCGCGTTGGGTGCTGGCTCAGAAGTCGCAGAACGGTTATCTGATCTGCTCGCACGGTCGGTATGCCGACGACGTGCAGTCGATGTACAAACTGCCGCACGAAACGGTAGCCAGCAAAAAGGGTATCGGCGGATTCCACAACAGCCCTTATGCTTCGGACCTCGATAGTTTGCAGGCCACCAGCGTGACGGTCAATGTGAATCTGGGATTCATGCGCCTGACGCCGTCCGACAATTCGATTCCGTTCGAATACAACGGCAAAACCTATTATGCGGACCGCAAAGCGATCGAGAATTTCGACAAGACGTTGCAGTTCACCGCTTCGAAAGACATCATCGTGTCGGCCATCGTCCTCATCGCGCCCGAACGCTCCTTCGCCGACAAAGAGGTCGGTCGCCTGTTCGAGCATCCCGACTTCGATCCGGCCGGGATCTATACGATGCCCAACATGACGACGCTCGAGTCGTTGAACCTCTATGCCGCGGCCATCGATTTCCTGGCTTCGCGTTACAGCCGTCCCGACAAGAAGTACGGCCGTATCCACCACTGGATCGCTCACAACGAGGTCGATGCCGGATGGGTATGGACCAATGCCGGAGTGAAGACGCCGCTGCGGTTCATGGACATCTACATGAAGTCGATGCGTCTGCTCTACTACACGGCCCGCAAGTACAATCCCCATTCGGAAGTGCTTATCACGCTGACGCATTACTGGCAGGGCCGTCACAACGAATACTGCTATCCTTCGGCCCGACTGCTCGAACTGTTGCTCGATTATACCGATGCCGAAGGCGACTTCAAATGGGGCGTGGCTCATCACCCCTACCCCCAGTCGTTGTTCGAACCCAAGGCATGGCTCGACGAGCAGGCTACGTTCGATTACGATACGCCGCTCATCACGTTCAAGAACCTCGAAGTGCTCGACTCATGGATCAAACAGCCTCGTGCGCTCTATAAAGGCAAGGAAAAACGTACGCTTTATCTGTCCGAGCAGAATCCCAACTCGAAGGATTACTCCGAAGAGGCATTGCTCGAACAGGCTGCCGGTATGGCTTATGCGATGAAGAAGCTCGAGGCCTGCGACGGTATCGATGCCTACCAGATGCACGGTTGGTTCGACCAGCGCGGCGAAGGCGGACTGCGTATCGGTGTGCGCCGTTTCGTGGACGACGAGACCGATCCGGCAGGACGCAAACCGGCGTGGTTCGTTTTCCAGGCGTTCGGAACCGACAAAGAGAACGAGAAGTTCGAATTCGCCAAGAAGATCATCGGTATCGGAGACTGGGACGAAATCATCTACAAGGCGCCCATCCCGATGAAGTCGCAAAAACAGGAAGCTGCCCGATGATGCGCGGAACGATAGCGAAAACGCTGACTCTCGCGGCATGCTGCTCTGCGGCGTGGCTTTCGGTCCGGGCTTCCGGACCGGAGGCCGCGCCTCGTGCGGCGGGAGACATTAAGGCGGATACATGGACGGCGACCGACGCGCTGGGAAGAACTCTGCCCGGATACGACGAGTGCGGTCCTCGGAAGGCGAACCGCACGGTGGCCATGTTCTACTTTATGACGCACAACCAGCCCGGAAACCCTCACGGTCCTTACGACGTGACGAAGATTCTCGCGGCCGATCCCCGGAATCCCCGTTGGGGCGGCGGTACACATTATTGGGGCGAACCTGAGGCGGGCTATTATATTATGAAGGACGAGTGGATCATCCGTCGTCACGCCCGGCAGCTATGCGATGCGGGCATTGACCTGATCGTGCTCGACAATACGAACGACGTGATCTACAAGGACGTCTTCGTGTTCATCGCCGATGTGTTCCGCAAGATGAGGGCCGAAGGCGAGGCCACACCGCAGATCGCCTGTCTGGCCAGCCAGAACTCGGTGCTGCAACTCTGGGAACAGATTTACAGCCGGGGCCTTTATGCCGACCTCTGGTTCCGGTGGAAAGGCAAACCGTTGCTGTTGTTCGGACAACATGTCACCGGGGGGCGGAACGAGGTGAACGACGTGCGGTTCCCCGAAGCGATCACGGACTTTTTCACGATCCGCCAGAGCTGGGCTTGGACGACGCTCCGGTGGTACGACGACGGACACGACGAGTGGCCGTGGGTCGATCATTATCCGCAGTCCGTAGGCTGGAGCGAGTCGCCCGACCGGGCCGAGTACGTGCCCGTGGCGGCGGCCGAGCATCCGCTCTCGAACATCGGGCGCAGTTTCCACGACGGCGTTCAGCCAGCTGTGAACGAATACGACGTGACGGAAGATACCGACAAGGGCCTTTATTTCGAACAGCAGTGGCAGCGGGCGCTGGAGGTCGATCCCGAATTCGTGTTCGTCACCGGATGGAACGAGTGGACGGCCGGACAGATGACGCGCCGCATCGAGGATTATGCCGAAGAGATGGCTCGCTGGGATTTCTTCCCCGGGGCCGACTGCGGCAAGGGCGGTCGTAAGGTCGAGATGGGCGAATCCTATTTTATCGACCAGTACAATCAGGAGTTCAGCCGCGATATCGAGCCGATGAAAGGCGGACACGGCGACAACTACTACTACCAGTTGATGGCCAATGTCCGTCGGTATAAGGGCGTGGAAAAACCCGAACCGGCCGGAGAGCAGATCACGATTGACATCGACGGCGGATTCGACCAGTGGAACGCCGTGCGGAAGACATACTACGACCATCGGGGCGATACATACCATCGCGACAGTCCCGGCAACTTCGCAGCCGGACCCTATGTCGATCGCACGGGCCGCAACGACATCGTCGAATCCAAAGTGGCCCGCGACGGCAAGTACGTGTATTTCTACGCGAAGACGGCCGACGAACTGACGCCTTGCACCGATCCTTTCTGGATGCTGCTGTTCGTCGATACGGATTGCGACCATGCCACGGGATGGGAAGGCTACGACCTGCTCATCAACGGCGAGGTCCGCGGCAAGGGTACCTCTACCGTCATGCGGTTCGACAAGGGCCGGTGGACGGGGGCCAAAGGCATCGCTTTCCGGAGCGAAGGCAACGAATTGATGATACGCGTTCCCCGCTCGTACTTCGGCGACGGGCCGTTGGCCTTCGATTTCCATTGGGCCGATAACATCCAGAAACTGTACGACATCGACGAGTTCCTGCTCCATGGCGATCAGGCTCCGTCGCGCAGGGCGAATTACCGATTCGAAGAATAACCGACTAACCTGAATGAAAATGAGAAAAACCGTTTTTAGTGTTTTGCTCGCAGCCTTCTTCCTGCCGGGGATTTTCTCCGGCACGCTGCGGGCGGACGAAGGCGTTCCGACGCCGCAATTCAAACAGAGCAGCTATGTCGGGGAGGCGACGACGCTCGCCAACGACCGCATTACGCTCGATTTCTTCAAACGCATCAAAGGCTGGGGCTGGGGCGAGATCCGTACCCCCGACGGCAAACTGATGGCCGTGCTGGACCATCTGGGCGAGATTATGATTCTCGATCAGGACATTCCGATGCGTCTGGAGGCCGATACGGTCGTGCGCTGTGCGGACGACAAGGGCGAAAGCCTTGTTTTCGATGTCCGGTCGGTCGTTGTGCGCGATATGCTTCAGGGTACCTCTTTCGACAACTGGATGCACTATCCCTATACCGAGCCTGCCCTGACGGGAACGGTAACCGTGACGCTCGAAAAGGATTCTCCTTTCGTCCGGCTCTCCTACGATCTGACGGCTACGGGCAACTATACGTTGCGTTACATCCGCGGTCCGTGGCTCAAGGTGGGCGAATCGTCGTTCGGTACGAAGAAAGACGATGCGATCCTGCCCGGCGTGGACTGGGCCGTCGGCGACGAGTGGACCAGCGGTTCGGACTTTTTCAAAGACCCGTGGGCGCTGCGTGTGGCCCCCCACCCCAACAAGGTGTCGGTGCCGGTGATGGCCATCAGCCATGAAGGCGACGGCATCGGTCTGGCCTGGGACCCCAACGCCGTGGCGGCACGCTGGTTCAACTATCGCACCCAGCATCCGCAGCCGGTATTCGCTTCGCCTAATTTCGTGGACCGGATGAACAACCAGCTGATGGGACTGATGATTCCCGACGCTTCGGTCGAAGGGCACGAGAACGAAATCTACGCACAGGTGCCCGTCGAACTGCGTATCGGCGAGAAGGTCCGGTTCGACGCCGAACTGTGGCTCAGTAAAGGCAATAGCGTGGATGTCGTGACCGACTGGGTGAAACGCCACGGATTGCCCGAACCCTCCGCTCCGAAATGGGATTACCGCGATGCGCTCGACCGCATGGCCGGTGCCTATAACACGAACCTCTGGCACGAGGGCCGCGGATTCGGTGTCGTGCAGCGTTCCGAAAACGAGGCGGGTCCTCATGTTCCCGGATTTCTGGCCCGGTACATGAAGGAGAACCCGAAGTCTGAAGTCGTCAAACAGTTGCAGGCCAAGGTCGAGTCCCTTCGTCCGAAAAGCGCCGCTCCGGCCAAAGTGCTTTCCCAAGAGGAAATCCGTGCCCGTCTCGTCAAACAGGGCGACGACATTCTCGCCATTCAGCGTCCCGACGGCTCCTTCGCTTTCGAACCCGACGGCCGCCACTACCGCAAGGACGATTTCAAGGTGGCTACTTCTTTCGTCGAGCCGATGGGCCTCGACGGTGCTACGGCTCTCGATATCACCATCCTGCCGGCGATGGAGCTGCTCGAAATCGGTCGTCGGACCGGAGAGGAGCGTTTCCTGAATGCTGCCCGCAAGGCGATCGATTTCTGCATGCCGATGACGCGGCCCGAGGGCGGCGATTTCTGGGAAACGCCGCTGCATGCCGCCAACCTGCTTGCCGCCGGACATGCCGCCGTGGCCAACTACAAGGCCTACGAACAGTTCGGAGACGAGAAGTACAAACAGAAAGCCGTTTACTGGATGCGGACCCTCCTGCCCTTCACCCACCTCTGGGAGCCGGACGATATCCCGATGCTCTACAATACCAAACCCGTGCTCAGTTCCAGCGACTGGTATTTCGCCAACTGGGTGCGCGATCATGTGCAGTGGGAGGTATTGTCCGTGTTCGCCCAGTCCGCCGCCAACGGCATTCGCTGGGACGAAGTCGATCCCGAAATCGACTGGTTGAAATTCCACCGCGGAATCACCAACGCCGCTATCCGCTGGATGAACGTGCACACCGACGATAACTGGCGTCCTCACAACATTCCCGAGACGTACGAGCGTTACAAACAGGGGGCTTTCGACTATTGCTTCCCCGATACGCACAATGCCGTGACCGGCAATTACGGAGGTATGTTCATTCCGCCTTCCGCCATTGCCGATAACATCTACTATCTGCTCGACCGGGAGGCCGAGACGAAATCCGGACGGAGCAAAAAATAAACCGCTCCGGACATGACGGTCGGGGCCGGAAGCCGCCTTTCGGGGGTGCTTCCGGCCCTTTCCGATCGGGGAAAGGCTGTCTCTCGGTCCGGCGCTGCGATTCGGAGACCGCTTTTCGGGCGGCGATCCGTGACCCTCGATTTCGCAGGGCGATCCGTATACGCTGTCGTCGGGTCGCGGATGACAATCGGCCGGAGGTGAACAGTGTCGCCGGGAAGCGGTGCTTCGGAGTGCGGGATTGCCTGTTTCCGGTCGGAAATGCGGGTGCCGCTCTCCTATGCGGACATCGCGCCGTTTCGTCTCGACGGCGGGCCGGAGTAAAATATACGAAAACGTTAAAATACGATAAGATGAAAATAATCAGATTACTGGTCGTCGCGGTGCTGGCAGGTGCGGCCATTCAGCAGGCACAGGCGTTCGCACGGCCCGACAGGGAATACAGGATATTCCAGTTTCCCCGCACGGCGATCCCCCGCATTGACGGCAATTTCTCGGATTGGGACATGGTGCCCGACAGTTATGCCATCGGTCTGTCCGAACTGTACGATACGCACGGAGGACGGGGTACAGCTCTCGACCCGAAAGAGTTCGACCTGACCGTCAAGGTCGGCTGGGTGAACGGAGAGAACAGGCTCTATTTCTACTTGGAAGCCTACGACGACAGCTGGGATTTCACCGATGCCGGACTCCGGCAGGATATTTTCGAACTGGTCGTCGATGCCGATCTGTCGGGCGGCCCGTTCATCAAGGAGGATAACGGCAACCTGAACAAGTTGCCGGTGAGCGATCTGCACTTCAAAGGACATGGCGCCCACGCCCAGAATTACCATATATTCACGCCTGTCCGGCACGGGAAGGACTGGGCGATGGTGTGGGGTGCCACGCCGTGGATCAAGGACTTTCCCTATGCCAACGTCGCCTACGATTACGATTTCGCTCCGGGCGAGAGCGGCGTGCTGAGGATGGAATTCTATATTACGCCTTTCGATTACGCTTCGCCCGAGGGCATCGCCGCGTCGGTCGTTTCCCGTCTGCGGGAGGATGAGCTGATCGGCATGTCGTGGTGCATGATCGATTTCGATGTCGATAAGCCCAAGGCCGATCCGGTGATGTGCCTGTCCCATGATTTCCGGATGATCCGCGACGGGTCTTTCCTGAACGCCTTCCGGCTCATGCCGCTCGAAGAGTCGCTCCGGCCGAAGATCGAAGCCGACTGGAGCTTCGCCGAAATCGACCGCAACGGACGCATCATCCGGTTCGAAGACCGTTCGCGGGGCGAAGTGACCCGGCGGGTATGGGATTTCGGGGACGGAACGCGCTCCGAAGAGCAGTATCCGATCCACCGTTACGAAAAAGTCGGAGAGTGGACCGTGTCGCTGACAGTCGAGGGGCCTGCCGGAAAAGACAGCCGGATCAAGGTCTGGGAGGTAGTCACCCGATAACGATTCGCTCCGCCGGTTCTGCGGCGTCTGCGGTACGACGAGTTTCTGCGGTCCGGTTGCATGTACGGGGGCGGCTGTTTATCTCTACTATCGTCGCCTGTGCGATAGAGGCATGTATGCGGATCGGCTTCCTCTGATTTTCGGAAGGGAGGGATCTTCGTATAAGTTTTTATAAAAGAAGCAGGGAAAAGCTCGCATGCTTTCCCTGCTTCTTTTTCGTGTATGGTTCCCTCCGGAGGCTGTTCCGTTTTCGCGGGTGATCGTGTCGGCCGTGCATCGTGAAGCGATGGTGTACGGGAGGTGTCCCGATGGCCGGAAGATTCGGCCGGAGTTCTCCCCTACCGGGCGTCGTCGATAGCCGTGAACACTTTCCGCGGACAGGTTCTGACGCATTTCAGGCAACCGACGCACGCGTCGCCGTTTCCGATGACGATGTGTTTGTGCCACAAAACCCGTATTTTCTCTATGACTTGTTTTGGGCAGGCGTCCACGCATTTCCAGCAGGCGATGCAGTGGCGCGTGTCCGT
Source organism: uncultured Alistipes sp. (assembly GCA_900549685.1). Lineage (GTDB taxonomy): Bacteria > Bacteroidota > Bacteroidia > Bacteroidales > Rikenellaceae > Alistipes_A. The sequence continues at coordinate 2,282 of UROX01000051.1, read as the reverse complement.
CTTTACGAAAGGAGTGCTGCGTTTGTTTTTCATTTTCTTGGGAGCAGATGAATGATTCGACCGCAAAAATACATGCGATTTTCCGGACCGGACATGGACGGATCGGGGGAACGATTGGACTATCCGAGGTATTTTTTCTTGAACGCGACGGGCGCCATGCCGGTCTGGCGGGTGAATAGCCGGGTGAAATAGGCAGGGTCTTCGAAACCCAGTTCCCGTGCGATTTCTCCGACGCTTTTCGGGGTGTGGACGAGCATTCTTTTGGCTCGCAGCACCAGTTCGTTTCGGATATTTTGTCCGACACTCGATCCCGTAGTGTGCCTGACGGCTTCATTGAGATAACCCGGCGTGATATGCAGTGCATCTGCGTAATAGGACGGTTTCCGGTTTTCGTGCAGCTTTTCGTCGAGGAGCTTTCTGAAAAGCTAGGCGATTTGTGCATACCGTCGGTCGGCCGGCCGGTCTTTTCCGTTTTTTCGAGCCGCTTCGGCGAAAATTCCGACGATGGCCGACGACAAATGTCGGACGATTGCCGGCGAAGTCTCGTCTTCCATCCGCCCGATACGGTCGGCAAGCAGGGCGAAGAGCGTGCCTGTTTCCTCCCTGCTCCGGTCGTCCATCGGCAGCGGACGAGCGTTGGGTGCATACTCTTCGAACACGAGTTTGTCGCTTTCGTTTACGAGGGCACTGTCGATAATGAGCATTTGGGCTTTCAGTCCGGAGGCGTCGATGAAGCGGTGGACCTGTCCGGGACGGATGAACATCGTTTCGTTTTTCGAGTATCGGAATTCTTCGAAATCGATGCAGGCGCGGCAATATCCTTCTTCGATCCGGCCGAAAATGTAGTAATCGTCCGAATGATCGTATGTAACGGGTTCGACGATCGAGGACGGACTTATGGTCTTGACCGATATTCCGTGGGCGAATATCCGGGCCATTTGGTGAACCGGCCAGTTTGTCGTGCTTTTCATGGTTATGTTTTTCGTTTCGGGCAAGCTGCCTCCGATTCGCTCGCGACCATGTTTCCGAGGATTTTCCTCGCATCCGCTGGGGCGGAATGCCGGGTAATCGAACTTCTGTACCGTCGAAGTGTCGTTCCGGTAAAAATCCGGTCGGGGCTTATACGATTTTCGTTCCGGAAAATCCGGACCGCGGCGGCGGGACCGGTCGGATATGATTGCGGAGTAACGTTCCGGACCGAATTTCCCGTTGCGGTTGCGGTGATCCGACTTTTCCCCTGTTCGACCGATAGCAGAAAAATTCAGGTAGTTGCCGTTCTTTCTTGCGTGGTTCGTGCCGGAGCGAAAATATGGTCGGAATGTTTTTTATCCCCGCTGCATGGACAACTCTTCATGCCCCGTGTCCGGGTCGTTCTGCTGTCCTGTGATTCGGAATCCCTGACGGAGATAGAAGCGGACGGCTTTCAGGTTTTCCGCATAAACGCTCAACCGGAGGTTTTCGTGCAGCGAGTCAGCTCGTCCGAGCAGATTTCGGCCGATACCCTCGCTCTGACAGTCGGGATCGACGAACAGGGCGGCGACGAAATTTCCGGTCAGGGATACGAAGCCTGTTATGCGCCTGGTCGCGTCGTCCTGATGGACGAAAGTCCGGGCGGATGGCAGGTAGTGTCTGCGCATGGCATCCAGTTGTTTTTCCCAGTAAGCCCGGTCGATGAACGAGTGGGCCGAAACGGAACAACGCAGCCAGATATCCAGCACGGCGTCCATGTCTTGCGGTTCGAAAGGGCGGATCATGGTTCGGGGAGAATAAAAGAGAAGGTACCCTTGCGGATACCTTCATTGTTTTGCGATGTGAGATCCTCGGTCCGTGTCGTGTTCCGGAGATCGGACGGGCGGATCGGATCGTTATTCGGCTGCCGCTTCTTCGGCAGGAGCTTCGGTGGCTGCATCGGCTTCGGTTGCGGGAGCCGAGGGCAGAAGATTCTGATTGCCTTCGAGTGACTGTTCCAATGCTTTTTCTACGCCGCTTTTGCTGGACGAAATGCCTGCCGTGGGCATCGTCATCGTGGCTGCGAGGCTCAGAACGACGATCGAGATGGCGAGTCCCCATGTGAATTTCTCAAGGAAATCTGCGGTCTGACGAACCCCCATCACCTGATTCGATGCGCCGAAATTGGCTGCCATGCCGCTTTTGGGGCTTTGGGCCAAAACCGCAAGTATAATCAGCACACTCGCGATCAAAATCAAAACAATGCAAAAAATGTACATTCTCTGTGGATATTTAAACGTTTATAATTTTTCGTTTTCCTGTCGTTCCGATCT
>UROX01000050.1 GCA_900549685.1 uncultured Alistipes sp. | reverse complement strand
GCAGTGGCATTCCCCCCCCCGGACATACTGCTCTCCTGCGCTGATACGGACGATGCTGCGGAAGAGATTGTTTCCGCCGAGGTGATCCGGCGGTTGATAGCGCGGATCGACGACCTGCCGCCGCAATGCCGGCAGGTAATGCGTTTGAGTTATGTCAACGGCTGGGATAACGAGTCGGTGGCCGATCGACTCGGATTGAGCGTCAATACGGTGCGGGCCCAGAAGATGAGGGGCAAGATGCTGCTTAAACTGCATTTTTGCAAGAATCTGCTCTGTCTCTAAAATTTTTTCAACTTTTTTCGCTTCGGATTTAGTCTTTTTTCCCGGTTTCGTGTAATAAAGGGAAAAAGAGTAGCTATGTCCCGTCATTTATCGTCCGAACGGATCGAAGAATTGATCGTCGGATTTCTTACCGGTGCACTTGCGGAGAGCGAGCGTCAGGAGTTGGAGCAGTGGGCCGCATGCAGCCCCTCCAACCGTCGGTTGCTGGACTCCTTTTCGGACGCCGAATCGTTGCGGCGGCGTGTCGACAAGATGCGCGGATTCGATACCAATCGGGCTTGGCGCCGCGTTGAAAAACGCACCCGCGGACACCGTCTGTCCCGCATCGTTATTCCGCTGACCGGCGCGGCTGCAGCTCTTCTTGCCGGCATTCTGCTGACGTTCGACGCTCCGGAATTCCCGGATGCCTCCGCCGTGACGCTGACCCAAACCCTTCCCGATACGATCGTTCAGTTCCGCCGGGCTTCCGGTGAAGCGGTGGCTCTGGATACACTTTGCCATATCGAGTTGGCCGGAGCGCTCGTGCAGGGCGATGCCGAGGGCATGACCGTAATGGCTCTCGATGCAAGCGCTTCGGAGCAGACGGCCCTCAATACGGTGTCCGTCCCTTCGGGCAGGCGTTTCGAGGTCCGGCTCGATGACGGAACGCGCGTTTGCCTGAATGCGGGTTCGACCTTGCAGTTCCCTGACCGGTTTCCTGCAACGGGCCTGCGCGAAGTTTTTCTCTCCGGCGAGGGCTATTTTATCGTCAGCAAGGACACCGCCCGGCCGTTTGTCGTTCGCACGGACGGGCGTTACGTGCGGGTCACCGGTACGGAATTCAACGTGAACTGTTACGGCGAAATCTCGGCGCAGGTGACCACGCTGGTCCGGGGTTCGGTCTCGGTGGGCGGTCCGGATGCCGGGGAGGTTGCGCTTTTGCCCGGAATGCAGGCGACGCAGGACGGCGGGGACATCGATACCCGGACAGTGGATACCTCCGAATATACCGCCTGGATGGACGGACTGTTCGTTTTTCGGGACAGGAGTCTGGAGGAGATCATGGAGTCGGTGGCGCACTGGTATGGTTGCCGCGTGGTTTTCGAGAATCCCTCCCGGAAAACGTTGCGGTTTTCCGGCTCCATTTCCCGGAGCAGTTCGCTGGAAGAGGTCGCGGCTTTTTTCGCCCATACGAAGGAACTGGCCATCACGTATGAGGACGGCATGCTGATATTCCGTTGAAAACGATTCTAATCTGAATAGATATGCAAATGAATTCTCCACAAAGTGCTGTTCGGCGGATCCGTTCTTGGGTATGGGTCCTGCTGTTGGCGGCCGGGATGTACACTCCGGCCGTTGCTCAGCGAGTCAAGACCGTGGACCTGAAACTGGAATCCGTTCCGTTGGAACAATTGTTCGAGGAGCTGGGGCGTCAGACCGGAGTTAAGTTCCTTTACAATGCAGAACTGGTTCAGGGTAAGAAGCGCGTTTCCGCTTCGGGCCGAAACGTGCCTTTTACGCAGGTACTCGACCGCATCCTGCCCTCCGTCGGACTCGATTACGCCCTCGTCGGCAATCAGGTGGTTATCCGACGGTCGGAAAAAATTCAGGCCGAAGCGCCAAAGCCTCAAACCTTCGAGGTGAAGGGCCGCGTCCTCGATGCAAAGGGAGCACATATGCCCGGAGCTACCGTTATCATTGACGCCGGCGGCAAAACTCTGGGAACCACGGCCGATACGCAAGGTTGTTTCATCATCGCATCGCCTGTCGAGTCAGGTCTCCTGAAAGTCAGTTTCGTGGGGTATAAATCCAAGAGCCAGAAATTCCAGGCGGGCACAGAGGTCGAGGTTCGGTTGGAGGAGGACACTGCCATCGATGAGGTGACCGTGATCGGTTACGGTGTGCGCAAGAAACGTCAGGTCGTCGGGGCCATCTCCACCGTGAAGGCCGAGGATTTGCAAGATGTTCCAGCTCCGAGCCTCGATATCATGTTACAGGGGCGTGTGGCCGGTCTGGGTGTCATGCAGCAGTCGGGATCGCCGGGCAGCGGATCAACCTCCATGACCATTCGCGGCTACAACTCGCTGCTCGACGACGAAGCCGGATACAAGAGTTCGGGAGCGCCGCTTTACGTGATCGACGGTGTTCCCGTGCATTCGTTCACTTCGCCCGTGACCGGAACCAACACCATTGCCGAGATCGACCCTTCGACGATCGAATCGGTCGAAGTCTGCAAGGACGCTGCTTCGGCAGCGATCTACGGTTCGCGAGCCGCGAACGGCGTGATCCTCATCACGACGAAAAAGGGCCGCGAAGGGCGTGCAACCTTCTCAGCAAACGTCTCCTACTCGGTCGCCGAGCTCCCGGTGGCGCCTGACCAGCTGGGCGGACGTATGGAGCGGATGCACTACATGCGGATGGCGATGGCGACCAGCGGGGCCTATTACGACAAGTCTTCCGGAACCTATAAATACCCGACCTCCTACGAAGAGGCGGCTCTCAACGGCGTGAACTTCGACTTGTTCTGGAACCGCGGGCAGGGTATGGAAGCCCTGCCGCTGGTGCAGGATTCGCTCAACGCATTCTACAACAATTCGACGAACTGGTACAAATACATGTTCCGCAAGGGCAAGGTCATCAACGCCAATATCCAAGCCAGCGGCGGCAATGCGACGATGAATTATCTGGTGGGCGGCGGCGTCTACAAGGAGACAGGCATCATGCCGGGCAGCGATTTCCTGCGCGGGAACGTCATCGTCAACCTCTCGGTCAAACCAGTCAAGAACCTGACGCTCGACAACCGCACCTACCTGGCCTATACAGACCGCAGCCGCGGGCAGGGCGGCGGTGCCGGCGGCGCCTTCGAGTCGCTGACGGTCGACCCCAGATATCAGTCCTCGCTCTATTCCGGCGGCGGTTCGGTCGAGAAGAAGGTTCTCCAGATACTCAACGGGCAGTCGGAGGAGAACACCTCCTACCGGTTACGAGAGAGTATGGTGCTCTCCTGGCAGATTATTCCTGGGCTGACAGTCTCGACCTCAGCGTCAATGGATTTCAACCAGGTCAACCAGAATTTCTTCCGGCCAAGCTACCTCGATCCTACGTACCGTGAAAGCAAATCGACAGGTACGGTCGAGCGGGATATTCTTCTTTCCAACGAGAATCTTATCAACTATAACTTTTCGGCGGGGAGCTACAATTTCGACCTGCTGGCCGGACTGTCATTCGACGCCAACAAGATCTGGACGATCGGTGGCTACGGACTAGGCGGGCCGAGCGACAACGTCTATTACGTGTCGAGTGCCTTTCCCGATATGATCTACGATCCTGTATCGGACTATTACCGGGCGACGATGCGTTATCAGTCCAATTTCACAGAGACAGCCATGACCAGCTATTTCGGCCGCATCGCCTACAACTACGACGAAAAGTATCTGCTGGAAGCCACGCTGCGCCGCGACGGCTCCTCAGTATTCGGTCCGGAAGTCCGTTGGGCGACTTTCCCCTCGGTAGCCGTCGGATGGGCTTTCTCCGAGGAGAAGTTCATGAAATGGGCTTGGTGGCTCGATTTCAGCAAGGTGCGCGCCAGCTGGGGACAAACCGGCAGCCAGTTCGGCATTCCCTATCTGGCCCAGGGCTTGATGGAACCGGGCTACAAGTTCGACGGAGTGCAGGGAATGCGCCCGTCGGGGGTGGTCAACCGTAAGTTGCGCTGGGAACAAGCCGACCAATATGACGTAGGACTGGACCTGGATATGTTCAACCACCGTTTCTCGTTGAGCGTCGACTGGTATCACAAATACACCAAGTCGCTGATCTACCGGGTACCCATGCCGGGCGACATGTACGGTGAGGCTAATGTTCAGTGGCGCAATGCCATGGCTGTTTCCAACGACGGCCTGGAGATCGAGGCCAAGGTGGACATCATCCGCAAGGAGAACCTCTCCTGGCGTACGCGCTTAAACATTGCCCGGAACTGGAACTGTTTTCGGGAAAGTTATTCGGGGATGGACATCGCAGCTGGAATGGTTATCGGCAAGCCGTTGAGCGGCATCTGGCTTTATAAAGACGAGGGATTCATCCAGAACGAAGCCGACGTTCCGTTCTATTACGACGAGGAAGGCAAGAAACACCTGCTCTCTCCCGACGGCGACGATGCCTACTCGTTCAAGCCGGGCATGCGCAAAATTGCGGACCTGAACGGCGATGGGCAGATCAACGAAGACGACCGCTACTATGCGGGCAGTGCGCTGCCGACCATTTACGGCGGCTGGGCCCATGAGCTCCGCTGGAAGAATTTCGACCTGACCTTCTTCCTCACTTTCACGTTGGGGCGGAACATGGTCAACACGTTCCGATACAAGACAGCTCAGGGTGAGGACCATACGTCGCGCCCGATCTTTTCGCAGGTAAGCCCGGACGATTTCTGGCAGCAGGCTGGCGACAACCCTATGTTCCCTGCCTACGGCTTCTATCCCAATGCAGCCATCCAATATACTGGAATGTTCTCGTCGAATCTGGAAAAGGTGCATTACTGCAAACTCAAGCAACTGACATTGGGTTACACGCTACCCCAGCGTATTGCACGCAAGGTCGGACTTTCGGGACTGCGCGTGTTCGTGACGGGCGAGAATCTCTTTACGCTGAGCAACTATTCGGGCCTGGACCCCGAAGTAGTGAGCGTCTACACCGGTATTGACAACGGTGCGGCTTATCCCCTTTCGCGTAAATGGACCATCGGTCTGACGATCAATCTTTAACAGCTATGAAACAGACGATTTTCTATCTCTGCATATTGCTCTCGGGGGCGATGATAGTCTCCTGCGAGCTGGACCTCGAACCGAAAAACTCGGTAACGTTCGAACATTTCTTCAAGACCGAAGAAGACCTCTTCTCGGCCGTCGCCGAGATTCACGGCCAGCTGCGCGAGACGCTATTATCCGTGCCCTACCATGAATACATGGGGGCCCCGATCGACCGCATCAGCGGAACGGCTTCGGTTTACGAACGGCTTCGAAACCTCGATCCAAATACCGTGGCGGCAGATTCCCGGCAGGAGCAATGGAAAAAATACTACAATGTGCTCACGCTTGCGGACCTTTTCATGGACAATTACCACAAGGCGGAGCGTGTCAATCCGGGCCGGCTGAATTTCTGCATCGGGCAGTGTCATTTCGCCAAGGCGGTCTGCTACATGTATCTGGGACGCATCTGGGGCGATGCCGTCATCACGAAGGGCAGCCTTTATTCGGGCAAATATGCCAAAAGCCCGGCGAAAGCCGTGATCGACACGGCGATCGCCTACGCCCGGCGGGCCTATGACATCCTGCCGAAATACGGCGAGATGCGGGGCATCGGCGGCAAAGCGCTGGTCTCGAAACAATACGGTTGCAAGGGAAGCGCCGCGGCCGTATTGGCTCATCTCTACGCCTGGAAAGGCTCCGTGCTGGGCGACAGCCAGGCGCTCCGCGAAGCCGAGGCGTGGTGTTCGCGTTTCTTCGACCCGGCCTATGCCGACGAGATCGGGACCTATACATTGGCTGCCGATCCGGAGGAGGTCTGTCAAAAAACATTGGTCCGGACCGGCGAAGAGAGCATCTTCGAGGCGGAGGTCAATTTTTACGAGCTGAGTCCCGGCTATTTCCTGCCCGGAACGTTCATGATCAGCTATCCTGTCATGCTCAACAGCCAGCGGGAGGATGTGGCGGACGCCTATTTCGGGCTCTATCTCGACACGGTGAACCGGATGTACCGGGCGGGCGACAAGCGCCGCACGGCCTATTTCTACAAGCCGGACGATCCGCAGGAGGCCAATACCCTCGGGCTGGCCTATCTCTACAAATGGCGCAATACCTATTATCTTCAATCGAGTGCTACCGAACCGATCTTCTCGAACATGGACTGCAACAAAGTACTGATCCGTCTGGCGGACATCTGCCTGCTGCGAGCTGAGTGCCGGGTGAAGCTGGGCGATACGGCCGGGGCCGCCGAAGACCTGAACCTTATCCGCGGCCGGGCCGGGGCCAATCTCTTTCCGGATGCCGACGCCGGGGAAAACGCCGCCGATTTGCAACTGCTGGTTTTCCGCGAACGGGAGAAGGAGCTTTTGCTCGAAGGACAGCGCTATTACGACGTCGTGCGCAACGGCAACGACTACGTGCGCCGGGAGCTGAGCGAGGGTTTCGCGGCACTGACCGATACGGACATCGCCAACGGGGCACTCTATCTGCCCGTACCCAGAACGGCGTTCACCGACAACGACCTGATGATCCAGAATACCTACTGGCTCTCCAAAATGAAATAATGACATGAAAAAATATATCATCATCCTGTTGTTCGTCTTTCCGCTTTTCTCCTGCGGGACGAAATACAATTATCTGGATACGGGAGTGTCCGATCCGCACTTCGAAGGCGATATGTACGCCTATCTGCAAAGCAATTCCTACAACTGGGACTCGATCGTGAAGATCATCGACCGGGCCCGGCTGCAGGATGTCTTCCGCCATGACGACATTACCTTCATGGGACTCACGAACCACTCCATCCGCCAGTGGTTGATTCAGGGCGGCAAGGGGTACGAGGCCGGTTACAGGCAGGTCACCGATATCCCCGAAGCGATGTGCCGGACCATCGTGCTGAGTCTGGTGATCGACGGCGGAATGCTGCGCGACGACATCGAACGGATCGAACTCAACGAAAAGGGCGAATACATCGGCGGCGGCCGGATCTGCCGGACCCGTTACGGAAACTACGTCTGGCTGTGGACCAAGCAAGAACCCTATATGGGGGTCGACGGGCTGGGGCCCGTGAGCCTGCACATGACGACGCTCGAAGCGGATCAAAAGACCCAGGTGGCGACCAATATGGTCGCTTCGGGCGATATCCAGCCCTATAACGGGGTCGTGCATGCCCTGGAATACAGCTATCATCTGGACAATATCGGAATCTTACCTTATGAATAACAATCCTATGAAAAGAATCACACGGATTTTCCTGGGTTGCCTGCTGTTCGCAGGCCTTGCAGGTTGTTCGGACCAGGAGATCGGATACCTGCAAACCGTCAATGCCGTTTACGTTCCCGACCGGATGGATATTCGCCTGGTCCTCGACGAGGAGCTGGACGCCTATCGCATTTACAACGTCGCTCCGTGGGTGAGCCCCAAGATGCAGGGCGTTATCGGTACGAATCCGATTCGCTATGAGATCGCGGGGGTCGAGAGTGCGGACGGCGATGCCGAGATGTTCCGGAGCCTGCTGACCGTGCGCGGCGGAGGCCGCATGGAGTTCCCGCTGGTGAGCGACATCACGCCCGGCGAGTACCGCATTTCGATCCGTGTCAGCAACGAGGGACATTCCCGGGTTTTGGAAAACATATTTACGTTCAACGTGAAAGAAAAATAATTCGACCATGAAAAAAATAATATTGTTCGCGCTCCTGCTGGCGGCGGCTTGCGGAGCACAGGCTCAGGGCATCCGTTTTTTCGAAGGCTCTTTCGACGAGGCGCTCAAAGCCGCCGAGACACAGAACAAGAAGGTGTTCGTCGATTTTCACACCAGTTGGTGCGTCTACTGCCGGAAGATGGCGGCCGAGGTCTTTCCCGATCCCAAGGTCGGGGAGTATTTCAACCGGCATTTCATCAGCATCAAGATCGACGCCGAGTCGGAATCGGGCAAACCCCTCGCCCGGAAGTATGAGGTAAAGGCCTATCCTACGTTGCTGATCGTGGACCCTGCGGGAGAGGAGGTCGCATCGGCCGAAGGAGGTATGGATGCCGGGCAGTTGCTCAAATGGGTCCGTGCGGAAACGGGCGATGCAATGACGTTCGAACAGATGTACGAGAAGCAGAAGGGCGATCGCACCGACGACGCGCTGACCCGCCGTCTGTTGCTGGACGCCCCGGATTTTCTGGCCCGGCAACCCGAGGGTTACCAGCGGGACCGCTGGCAGTTGCGTGTCGACCGGCTGTATGCCGATTACCGGAAGCGGAAGCCCCTCTCGGAATGGATGAATCCCGAGGATTTCAAAGTCCTGGCGGCCTACCATACCGAACCCTCGAAGAACGACGAGGTGTTCGAATACGTGGCGAAGAATTACGCCGCCGTAGCCCCGAAGGTGGGCGTAGAGCAAGCGGATGCTTTCCTCTTCATGCTGAATATGCAGCTCACGCAGGAGTTGGCCGAAAAAGGCGACATGGATTACCTGAAACGGCTCGAACGGATCAAAGGCGACCTGAAACCCGCTTATGACGGGATGCTCAAAAACAGTCCGATGGATTCATACACCTGTATGAAATACCTGAGCGACGCCTCCTACACCATCTACAACCGCAAGAATGTGGCGCAATACATTTCGCTGATGGACGAATACCTGGGCAAACTGGGCAAGTCGGCCGTGGCCGGCGACTATTCTTCGGCGATCCAGACGCTTTACGATGCCCTAAACGGCAAACTGCCGGTCGAGGCGGCCCGCAAGGGTGTCGAGTGGATCACCCGGGCATTGCAGTTCGAGGGGTTGGAGGTGGCCGAGCAGATGGAACTGCTCATCATGAACGGGGACTGCTACAAAATGCTTCCCGACGTCGAGAATGCCCGCAAATGTTACAAGCAGGCCTATGTCGTGTCGCTGCAGTTCCAGAACCCGGCGCTGTCCGCCCAGATTCAGAACATGATCAACAATCTGTAAGGAATGGAAAGAGCGAGAACAAGGCTCCGAACGGCTCTCTTTTGTCTGGCGGCCTGCATGGCGGCGGCCGTTCCGGGACGCGCCGCCGCTCCGGCGGACGGGATGCGTTGCGGAAAGCTGGACAACGGACTGACCTATTATATCCGCCATGTCGATACACAGCCGGGGATGGCCGGGTTCTACCTGGTACAGAACGTCGGTTCGCTGATGGAAGAGGACAATCAGAAAGGGCTTGCGCATTTTCTGGAACACATGGCTTTTAACGCCTCGCAGCATTTTCCCGGCCGTATCGACCGGTTCCTCCAAGAACACGGGCTGGTGCATTACAACGCCTATACGGCACAGGACGAAACCGTTTATACGATCGACGAAGTGCCGACCGGCGATCCGTCGCTGGTGGATTCCTGCCTGCTGGTGCTGCGCGACTGGTGCCATTTCCTGACTCTGCCGGAAACGGGCATCGAAAAGGAGCGCGGCATTGTGCTCGAAGAGTGGCGCATGCGCCGCGACGCCGTGGCGCGCGCCCGGGAGCGGATCGTAGGAGTGCTCTACAACGACAGCCGCTACTCGACGCGGGAGACCATTGGTGACAGGAAAGTCCTCGAAACCTTTGGGCGCAGTGAACTGGCTGCCTATTACGACCGTTGGTACCGGCCCGATCTGCAAGCGGTCGTCGCCGTCGGGGATATCGATGCCGGACGGGTCGAAGAGTTCATCCGCAGCCGTTTCGCCGATATTCCGTCGGCCGCCGATGCGCCGCAAAGACCCGTTTACACCATCGCTCCGCGCCGGGAGCCGGCCTATGCGAAGGTGGTGGACCGGGAGCTGGACGGGATGGCCATGGAATTCACGCAGCGAATCCCGCGGCCTGCTCCGGCGGCTACTGCCGAAGAGGTGCTGCGGAGGATCGTGATCCGCGACTGTTTCAACCGGATGCTCGAAACCCGCCTTGCTGCGCTCTCGGTCGATGACGACCGGACGATTTACGGGGCTTCGATCGAATACGGTCCGCTGCTCCGGAATTACGATGCCCTGACGATGAGCATCCGTCCCTATCCGGGGCGTGATTTCAAGGCGTTGTATGAAGTATTCCGGATTTGGGAAACGGTGCGTCGGTTGGGATTCACCCCTCGGGAATTCGAATTGCAGATGCGCCAGCAGTTGCGGCAGGCGGAGGCTTTCGACCGGAATGCCGGGCTGATCGGTTACGAGGTTTATGCGACGCTCTATCAGACGCATTTCCTGCAAGGGATACCGGTCGTGGAACCGGCGGAGCGGGGTGCGCTGCTGCGGAAAGTGCTGGCCGGGCTGACTCTTGCGGATGTCAACGACTGGATGACGGGGTGGGCGTCGAGCGACGACAACCGCGTTTTCGTCGTATCGGGGAACGATCCCGATTACGATTATCCGACGCTCGAAACCATTCTGGGCGCCGAGGCCGAAGCCCGCGAGGAGGAGCCGGAACAGCCGGCATTCGCCAATGACGCCGTATCGCTGATCGACTTTCCGCTGGAACCGGCAGCCGTCGTCCGCGAGCGTCGGCTGCCCGTTGGCGACGCCGTGGAGTGGACCTTTGCCAACGGAGCGCGGGCGGTCTTCAAAAATACCGACAGCGGGGCGGGCCGTTTCCGCCTGATGGCGTTCAGCGAGGGCGGCCTTTCGCTGGTTGCAGACGAAGACCTGCCTTCGGCCCGGGCCATCGAACCGCTGGCCTTTGCATCGGGGGTCTACCGTACGGACCGCAGTGCCATGATACCCCTGATGCAGAACCATGACATCGAGATTGTATTCCGGTTGCAGGAGCGGCGGGAGATCATCTCCGGAGAGGCGCTCAGCAGCGAAGCCGACCGGTTTTTCGAACTCCTTCATCTGGGGCTGACCCATCCGCGTTTCGATGAGAGCGAATTCGCCCGCTATACCAACGGGTTGCTGCTGACGCTCGCCACACGGCAGTCCAACGACATGGACCGGGTGGCGGACACGCTGCGGATGCTGTTGACGAAACCATCGCTCCGCAATGCTGCCGTCGATTCCGCCTATGTCGCCCGTATGGAGCTAGAACGGGTGAAACGGGTTTTCAGGGAACGTTTCTGCGCTCCGGAAGAGTTCACGTTCTGTCTAGTCGGAGACCTGAGCGAGGAGGAGGCGCGCAATTACGCCGCCCGTTACATCGGGACCCTGCCGTCCGCCGGCGTCCGCCGGGAACGAGCCGTCGTACACCCCTCGACGGTCCGCAACGTATCGCTCTCCCGGACTTTCGAAGCCGAGCGTCCCGACGACAAGGCGAACGTCGACATTTCGTTCTCGAACAACCGCAAATTCAACCGTCCGCAGCGTATGGCGTTCTGGCTTGCAGGTGCCGTGCTGAACAGTCGATGCAAGGAGGAGATCCGGGAACGCCGGAGTGGAACCTACAACATCGATGTATCGACGCGTTACGACGAGTATGCCGAGCCGCGGGAGTGGCTGACGGTGCGTTTCGAAACCGGCTCCGACCGGGTGGACGAGATGAAAGAGGCTTTTTACGGGGAGTGGGAGTACCTGCTGCGCGAAGGCGTGACGCCGGAGGACGTCCGTTCGATTGTCGAGGCGCGAAAGCAGCATATCGCAGCGCAGCCCCGCGATACCGGATTCTGGATCAATGCATTGTACAATTATATCGGAAAGGGAGTGGATGTCACCCGCCCCGATTATGAAGTCGGGGACCTCGACCGGATGACGCCGAAAAAGGTGCGCCGGGCGGTACGCTGCTTTTGGCGGGGAGCCCGCAAGACGGATATCGTGATCAAAGCCGCATCCCGGCCCGAGACGACGAATACAAAGAAAACAGGAGTATGAAACGATTGTTATCGCTATTGAGCGTATGCCTGTTGTTGTCGGGATGCGCTGACAAACAGACGGAACAAGGGCATTCGAATCCCTATCTGCCGATTGCGGGGCTGACCATCCCGCGGCAGGGAACCGTCGGGGAAGAGGTCACGATGCAGGGACGCGGCTTTGCCGCGGACTGCCGGATTTTCCTACTGCTCAACGGGGAAACCTCTTCGACAGAGGTTCAGGTGGTCCATGCGGACGAAACCTCGGTGCGGTTTACCGTCCCCGGAACGCTGCCGACCGGTTTCTATGTCGTAATCCTTCAACAGAACGGGACCACGACACGCATCGGAGGAATCAATATCTCGGGCGACAGCTATGAACCGGGCGATTTCGAGATCTACGTCCTGGCCGGGGAGCGGTTGGAGGTCTATCCGGCGTCGGTTTCCAAACAGGTCGTCGCCGACGAACCGTTGCCTGACAGCGGCGTCAAAGACCTCGATTTTTCGGGATATGTCGAAGCGCTACCCGACGGAATGCTCTATTACACCAGCTACGGAGTATACGTTATCGACGGGTGGATCAAGGAGCTGTATGACATCGGGTCCTACAACATGCTCACCGGGGAACGGACACCGCCGCGTCAGATCGAGGACTTTTTCGCTATGGGGCAGATCGACGGAAAATTCCACCTGCTCAAGACCGATATCAAGGAAAATCGGATTTATACTCTCGTAGAGTGGTCTGCATCGGGTGAACGGGAGGTCCGGACTTTCGATTTTTCGGCTTTCGGCAGCGCGCGCATTCTGGTTCCCGACCAGCGGTTCGTCTACTATCCGGCCGAAAGAGTGCTGCTTGTCTACGGCAATATGGGACAGGGAGACAGCATGGCTCAATCGACCTTTACGCTCGATTTGCAGACCGGAGAGGTCTTCCGCACCGGAAACGATGCGAATTACCAGTATGCCTATGCTGTCGCGGAAGATCGGCTCTACTGTTTCGCTACGCAGCTCGACGACGGCGATGTCGTGGGAACGAAGGTTCTGCGGATTGACGACGTCCGTCGGTGGTCGCTCGACGGCGAGGGAGCTACGGAACTTCTCTCTGTTTCCGGAACGGGTTTTGACCTGCCGGTCTACTCCTCGGAGACTGGGATGATCTATGGTGTGAACGATCAGGAAAGTTTCGGAACATTGCTGACCTTCGATCCCCGGACGAACAGCATTGCGGGCAAAAAATGGATAAATCCCGGGATCGCAGGACTTTTCTATGCACCGCAGCCTTCCGCCGGGACGGAATAACAAGCCTTTTATTAATCTCTAATACAATTTGCCATGAAAAAAATCTTTTATTTATTCCTTGCCGCAGTGATAGGTGCGGCAACGGTCGCCTGTAACGACGACGATAACGGAGGAAACGACGATGTGAAAGTATCTGCCGTGTCGCTCGATAAACAGACTTTGGAGATGACTGTCGGTGACAAGGAACAGCTCACAGCAACCGTAACGCCCGATAATGCCGATGACAAGACCGTCGCATGGACCAGCGATAAGACCGAGTTTGTTACGGTAGACGCCAATGGTTTGGTTACTGCTGTCGCTGCCGGTGAAGCTACGGTAACCGCAACTGCCGGAGGAAAGACTGCGACCTGTACGGTTACGGTAACGGCTCCCGCAAAACCCAAAGCATTGGTAAAGACGATCAAGATTCCCGGAGATATAGATGGTTTTTATACTCAGATCGACCTGACCCGTGCGGAGGACGGCAAGGTTACGGCATTCAAGAAAGAGCAGCACACGCCTCAAGGCACTCAAGGCGGAGCACAGGAGGCTGCGTTTACCTACGAGGCAGGCAAAGTGACCGCGACCTACCAGGAATGGGATGAAAATTATAAGATCGAATTTTTGCTGAATGCCGAGGGGTATGTTACCGAAGCGAAAAAGTTCTATGAGGGTAAGGACGACGGCGGAAGCGTTTTTGCGTATGGAAGCAATGGAATGCTCGAAAAGATAACGACAACGATGTATGGCGAAACTGCCGATACGTTCAGTGCGACTTTCGGCGGCGATAAGAATTGGGCGACTGTTCTGCTTGACCCTGAGTCTGGCGAAATGAGCGAGTGCAAAGCCTCGGCAATAAAGAATGATACAGGTATTGATCTGAATATGCTGCTTCTGTGCTATGGTGTATTATCCGCCAGCGAAATCGACTATGCCATCGTCTGCGGACTGATTCCGGCAACGCCCAATCTGCTTGAATCCGTCGATGGAATTGTTTTTGGATCGGAAGCAAACGAGAATGGAGAAATCACCTCCGTGGAAATGAAGATGGGCAACGATGCGTTAAAATACTCTTTCAGTTATTAACAGACCGGAAAACACGTTTTATGGAGGCTGTCTATTTTTGTCAGACAGCCTCTTTTATGTTTTGAAACAGATTCTTATTACTGTTTCTAAAGAGGATCTCTGTAAGCAATCAGCAGTTGGCCGTGAACGACCTGAAATACCGTTATGTGAAGATGTGCGGAGAAATCAAAGAAAAGGAGCTGATGGAATTGGAAACGGTATTTTGGGACGACCAGTATAGAAACCTTCGCGATACCGTCCGAAATCAAGTCGAACGCTACGAGGAAGCCGTAAGGCGGCGGGCTGAACAATTAGAGCGGGCGACTGTTAAAGAGCGCAAAGCGAAAAAACTGCTCGACGAGGTGAAGAAATTAAGAGGAGTACAGTTAATCCTAATTCTCATGCTCTTTTTATAATTCCATTACCAAGATTAAATATTATCCCAAATTGAAA
>UROX01000049.1 GCA_900549685.1 uncultured Alistipes sp. | reverse complement strand
AGCGCGAGCATCAACTTTAATTCCTCTCTGTGATTCAAAAGTGTCCAAGTTCTGAATGTAAGAAGAAAAGCCGATGCACTTTTATATGTTTTGTGCCGGCGCTTTTCGTGCGGTGGCAGCACATGGAAATCGATTCGATTCGACCGTCCGCCCGCGACTTCCGCAAAAAAGAACGCCGGCAGCCGGATATATCCCCGTTATTTCTCCATAGGCAAACAGGTTTGAGATGATTATTCGGGCGAATATACTGAGAATATTCGACAAAAAGAATAGCGGATCCCGGACGCCCCCGATTCGCGACAGCGAAGCCGACTATATACCGTAATATTCGATGAAAAACAGCGAATGTCAAGCTGTGTCCGGATTGCACCGGAGGAGCGTTTTTCGAATCGAATACAAGAATCGGAGGCGGGAACATGCAAAAGCCGGACAACGAATCCGCATCCGTTTTCGAATGCACTCCGCTGTCCGGCTTCGAACTCAATCTATCGGACTATCCGACCCGGAACGTATAGCGTCCCGAACGGACGGTGAACCGGGCATATCCGTCTTCGGCCGCTTCGAAGACGACGAGTCCTTTTTTCAGATCGGCGGCATCCGCACCGGCCGAGGCGGCGTCCGTCGCTCCCGGCACGTATACCGTCGCCGTGGCACCGACCGGCACTTCGACCGTCATCGTGAAACGTCCGCCCTCACGGCGCCAGTCGATCGACGCGTTTCCGTAAGGCGTCCGCTTTCCGTAACGGGCATAGGTCAGGTCGCCGGCAGGCTGCGGACGGAACACAATGTGACGGTATCCCGGCTGCGCTGCGTCGGCGCTCATGCCCGCCAGCTTGCGGTAAAACCACGTGAGTCCGCCGCCGAACATCGGGTGGTTGCGCGAGTTGCCTCCGTCCCACTGTTCCCATGTGGTCGTGGCGCCCTGTTCGATCCAATGTCCGAAACTCGGATAGTCACGCTTGTTCATCGCCACGAACGCCAGTTCGTTCAGACCGTTTTCGGCCAGCACCTCGAAGAAGAACTGCGTGCCGAAGATTCCCGTATCCAGATGCCCTCCGTTGCTGCGTATATCCTGTGCCAGAGCCGCCACCACACGGTCGCGGTACGCATCGGGCACACCCATGCGCAGTGCGAAAATATTTCCTCCGTAAGGACCGTAGCTTCCCTTGGCAGGGTCGTAGAAGCGTTTGTGGAACGCCTCGGCCGTACGTTGAGCCAGCCGGGCATACTGTTCCGCCTCGGCATCCTTCCCGAGTGCGGCAGCGGTACGGGCGGTGAAGTCAGCGCAACGCCACCGGTAGAACGTATGCACCATCGCGGCCGCGGGGAATTCAAAGGCCGGACACCAGTCGCCGAGGTTCATCCACTGGTTGGGGGTCTCCATGAGCATGATACCGTCGGCATCCACCCATCCGTCCATGAAACGCAGCTGCTCCTTCATCGCTTCGTAATTCTCTTCCAGCATGTCGAGGTCGCCGTAATGCACGTAGAATTCCCACGGCATGATACTCATCGCCGCCCCATAGGCCACGCCGCCCCCGCATCCGGGCTGCCACGGCGCCGCATTGGGCACATATCCCGTCTCGACATTCTGAGCGCCCCAGATGTCGCGAATCCATTTGGAATAGAACGACGCCACGTCGAAGTTGTGCATCACCGTCACGCAGGCGGCTTGTCCGTCGCCCGTATAGGCTGACCGCTCGCGGTGGGGACAGTCGCTGGCGATACATCCGTGCATGTTGTCCGTCTGGCTGCGTCGCCATATCCGGTTGATCGTGTTGAACAGTTCGTTCGAACATTCGAAATACGAATCCGCCTCCGTCTGGGTATACACGGCCTCAGCCCGTATCTGTTCGGGACGAAGCTCGCCCGGCCAGCCGCTCAACTCGACCTCGCGAAAAACGTACCACGAGAAATGCGTATGGTAGGACTCTTCGCCCTCGCCCTTCATCGTATAGCTGTTGGAGCCGTTGGGCGACTCGCTGACGTAACGGATGTCGATCCGGCGGCCCGCCTCTCCGCGCAGACCGTGCAGATGGAGCCAGCCCGAGATTTCCTGTCCGAAGTCCACTTTATAACGGCCCTCGCCGAGTTTTTCGATGCTGACCGGTTCGAGCACCTCCATCACCTTGTCCGAAGGGGAGCTTTGGGCGACCAGCCGTCCGACGGGAGCCTTGCGCAAGGCCACGCTCTGCCATGCCGAATCGTCGAATCCCGGAGCATTCCATCCGGCTATCTCCCGACGGGCGTCGTAATGTTCGCCCGCATAGAGCATATCGACGATAGGGCCCTGAGCCGCTTTCCACGATCCGTCGCTCGCAACGATCTGCTGCGTACCGTCTTCATACACGATATGGAGTTGGCCGAAAAAGCGCGGCGATCCGTAGGGTCTCACCCAATGGATTTTCGCATTGTAGAAACCGTTGCCCAGCACGGCACCGATCACGTTCTCGCCCCGACGCATCATTTCGGTCACGTCGTAGCCGAGGTACATCACCCGGTATTCCCGGAACTTGTCTTCGACCGGAATCGTACCGCGCTCCAGTCCTTCGCGTTTGTCGTAGTTGGTCTGGTTGGGCACCAGCACATCGTCGCTGACCTTGCGGCCGTTGAGATACAGCTCGAAGTAACCGAGTCCCGTGCCGAAAAACCGGGCGGAGGCCACTTTCTTGTCCACAGCGAACGATTTGCGCAGCATCGGCGCGGGAGGAGGCACTTCGCCCCCTATATCGGCGAGCGGCTCCTCGCCCTGCCACGGCGCACCGATCCACCGACACTGCCACTCGGAGGGATCGAGCACGCCCGTCATCCAACAGGCCGGCTCGCTCCATGCCGACACCTTGCCGTCACGGTCCCACACACGCACCTGCCACCAGTAGGTCTGGCACGAACGGAGCGGCTCGCCCTGATATTTCACCAGCGTAGACTGTCCGCTCTTCACTTTCTTACTGTCCCACGCATCGGCTTTCCCGGCCAGCAGTTTCTCTTTCGAGGTAGCCACCCGGATCTGCCATGCGCTCTGCGCGGCGCCTTTCGCCCCGCGGGCCTCGTTGATCCACGAGAGCCGGGGGTGGGGTATATCCACGACCGGAGCCATGCGATACTCGCAGGTCAGTCTTTCCGGCACGATTCCCGGGCTTTTCGGCCCGCCGGCCGCCGAACCGCGGACCGACAGCAGGACGCCGAGAAAAAGCAACAAAACTTTCAAGTTCATTTTCTTTATCATATTCAGTGAGTTAGGTTACAATATGCCATTCCATCGGGTTAAGAATAAATGCCCGCTTCTACAAAATTAACATTTTTTCAGGAATTTAAACCCAAACGAACGGCGAACGACACCGTCGCAGCCATACCGGTCTCAGGCAAAGTCCGCAGAAACAATGGAAAACCGGACCGGATAATCCCCCTTAACGATAAAGCACATACTCCCGCCAGAATCACCCCTTGCGGAAAGAGCGGGGATAGAGCACCTTCTTCTCCCTGAGCAGAAAGCACAGCCCGATGATCGCCGCCAGCGAATCGGCGAACGGCATACTCAGCCATATCCCTTTCAGTCCGAACCATTTTGCGAACAGATAAAGAGCCGGTATCAGAAAAATCACCTGACGGGACAATCCCATGAAGATCGCCTTATACGCCTTACCGATCGACTGGAAGAACGTGGAAATCACGATCTGAAAACCGATCACGGGCCACATGATATAAGTCAGCCGCATCCCCTGACGGGCCATCTCGCCCAGATCAGGATCGGACGTGAACGCCCGGACCATGATGCCGGGGAACGACTCGCAACAGACGAAACCGACGATCACGGCCAAAGAAGCCACCCGGATCGTCAGCAACAGCACGTCCTTGACCCGTTTGAGTTTTCCCGCGCCGTAATTATAGCCCACGATGGGCTGCATGGCCTGACAGATACCCATGACGACCATGATGACCAGAATGGCATAGCTGTTCACGATGCCGAAAGCCCCGATGGCCAGATCGCCCCCGTTTCGGACCAGCTGGTTGTTCATAACGATATTCACGACACTGGCCGCCGTATTCATCAGGAAAGGCGCCATACCGATCGAAACGATGTTGCGGATGATATGCGGCCTGAGCCTCCAGCTGTCGCGACGGAAATGGACCGGGTGTCTGGGATCGAAGAAATGTCCCAGCACGAACATCGCGCTGAGAGACATCGACACGACCGTCGCCACGGCGGCGCCCCGGATACCCATGTTCAACCCGAAAATGAAAATCGGATCGAAAATCACGTTCGCCCCCACGCCGATCAGCACCGTGTACATCGATTTGCGCGGATAGCCCGACGCCCGCATGATGTTGCTGAAGCTGTAACTCAGGTTGGAAAGGATGCTCCCCGGAATTACGATCCGCAGATACTCTCTCGCATAGGGAATCGTCTGAGCGCTCCCTCCGAACCAAACGAGTATGTCGTCCAGAAACCACATGGATGCCGTAACGAGCAGTGCCGAAAACAGAAACGTCAATACGAACGCATTGCCGAGAATATTCCGCGCCCACGGCAGATCCTTCATACCCAGCACGATCGAAATGCGGGAAGCGGCTCCGACGCCCACCAGCGTTCCGACGGCCGTCACCAGCGTCATCAGCGGAAAGGTAAGCGCCAGCCCGGAAATGGCCAACGGTCCCACGCCCTGACCGATGAAGATCCGATCGATGATGTTGTACATCGACATCATAACCATTCCGATCACGGCGGGAATCGAATAGTCGAGCAACAAACGCCCTACCTTCTCCGTTCCCAGTCTTTTCGTCGCGCTGTCCAGTTGTTCCGGCATATTCTCTCGATTGGATAAGCAAAACCCGGACCCCGATCGCAGGCCCGGTCTCAGAATGTCGCAAAGGTACCAAAACGACTCGAAAAACCCGCGGCCGGGCAAGCTATTTATCGGCAAACGACCGTACGAACCACTCTTTGCGCCGATCAGAGCAACAACTGCGAACGGACTGCAAACAACCCAGCTCGCGCCTTCTCACACACCCGACGACAGACTCAATAACGAACGAAGTAACCCATCTCTCCCTGCTGTTTCCACGACGGGGAAGCGCTCCGTACCCGTCCTCCTGTTCTCCGAAACCCACGACACGACACCCTGTCGCATCCCGAAAAACCGTCGCATCCGCAGAACGAAAAAGGGTGTCCCGACAAGTCGCAGACACCCTCTTGCAAACGCAGCCCGACCCGCCGCACGTCTCCTCTCCGAATCGGAACCGCTGACCGGAGAGCAGGAACGGCATCCGACTTCTTTCTATCGGTTCAAACGGATCGTCTCCTGCAATCTCTCGAAATACGGACGGATCTTTTTCCATGTCTTCCTTTTATCGGAAAAACCCAGCTCCACACCGCTTTCGGACGAAAAAATCCGAAGCACGAACGGTTCGGGGGCACGGTACATCTCGACCCACAGATCGTAAGGGACGATACACCGCAGGCGATTCTGCCGCTCCCGCTTGCCCACTGTGCAATAAATCGGTTCCACACCGAATCCCCAAGCCCCCCGGGCGATCTCGAAGCATACCGAATCCGCTTCGAAAGCCCCGCCGGTCGTTACGGTCATCAATACCGTCACCGAATCGCGCGAATCCAGATACGTGTAATCGTAAGACAACGATCCGGCAACCTCTCTCGGCTTCGCTTCGCAGCAGGCCATTTCACGAGGGAGTACGAAATAGAGCGTGCCCTCGTCATGCTTGGCCTGCCGGTAAAAATTCTTCATGGTCTGCGCCGAAGCCCCGACGCACGACAGCAACGAAAAAAGAACGAACAAACGTTTCATAGTCGAAAAAGCGGGCACGGAAATTCCATGCCCGCCTCTTTGGGTGAAAAAACTCGCTATTCGCCGTACACGACAGTCGTCGTGGAAGATACGATTCCGAGAATGCTCTTCTTCTGACTGTCCACATGGCTGATCTTGGTGATACCGGCCGATTTAGCCGCCGCTTCGATCGAAGCATCGCCCACAGCAATGATACCGACATACGCACTGGCCTTGGAAGTACCGACTTTCGAACCGCGGGAATTGGACGTAACGCCTTCGCCTTGTTTCACATTCGTGTAAATGCCGCCCATTCCGGCCTGCGTCACCATACAACTCGACAATCCGGCCACGGCAATCGCCATGACGGACCACTTGGCCAACATGCTTTTGAAATTTTTCATAACAATTTTTTTGAGTGCATCCGACAAGGCTCCGACGGATACTGATTAAAAAAGGATTAACAACAAAGCGAGAAAGTGTGAACCTTATCGGCCGCCCGACGACAGAAAGATAAAACCGGGGGCGTCTCTTCGGGTCCATTACGAGAAACTTATAACCGTCCCCGAAAAAACACCTTTATTTTAATTCTATCGTAGTGTAAAAACCGAACACTCTCCGTATTTTATGCCCACCTCGAGGCGAAACCGGCAATCCGCCGGCAAACGGATTCGAAACCGTCGCCCGGCTATCTGCTCCCGTAAAACGCAAATGTGTCGTTACCGGTCGAGAACGTCAGATTGAGATTGTCGCCGACGACAGCCCCGCTTACGGCTTTCGAAGTCGAAGTGAGTTCGTAAGAGCTTCCTTTCGACGTGATATCCAGAATCACGGACGAGAGGTGCATGTTCAACTCGTCGCAATCCACGACGACAGCCACCGCATCGGCAGACTTCCTCGATACGCTCACATAGGCCCGGTACTGATCGGTATATCCCATCACACTCAGATTACCGCTGTAATCGCCGGCAATCACGGTCGCGGCATCCCTGGCCGCATCGTCATCGTCATCGCTGCAACTCGCCAGAGACATTCCCATGCTTACCATCGCAAACAACATCGTCAGGTACTTCAAAATCTTCATTTCTTCTTCGTTTAATCGTTAATAATCGGTTATCTAAAAATGTTTTCGTTTTCTTCCTGTAAGCTCCGGCCGGCGAAACCCGACCATCGGATAGCCTGACGACGACCGCACTCAGCGTCACGGCACAAAAGTAACGGCGTTTCCGCCGCATCCCACCGGAAGGCGAAGCAAAAACAACTGTATATTAACGTTTTCAACCGATTTTCGACCGTCCTTTTTACCCGATTCGCACCACCGGTCATCGAACAAAAAAGCCCCGACTTCGAAAGTCGGGGCCTGTACAAGAAAACCCGGATCGGGGGAACCGGTCTATTCCCACTCGATCGTTGCGGGCGGTTTCGAACTGATGTCGTAGACGACGCGGTTGATCCCGCGCACACGGTTGATGATATCGTTCGACATCTTGGCCAGAAATTCGTAAGGCAGATGCACCCAGTCGGCCGTCATGCCGTCCGTCGAGGTCACGGCACGCAAAGCCACGCAGTTCTCGTAGGTTCGCTCGTCGCCCATCACGCCGACCGACTGAACGGGCAGCAGCATCACGCCGGCCTGCCATACCTGGTCGTAGAGTCCGTACTCCTTGAGTCCGTCGATGAAGATTTTGTCCGCTTCCTGCAGGATACGCACCTTCTCGGCCGTCACTTCGCCCAGAATGCGGATACCCAGTCCGGGACCGGGGAACGGATGCCGTCCGAGAATATCCATCGGGATATCGAGTTGTTTTCCCACGCGACGCACCTCGTCCTTGAACAGCAGGCGCAGCGGCTCGACGATCTTCAGGTTCATCTTCTCGGGCAGACCGCCCACGTTGTGATGCGACTTGATCGTCGCCGAAGGACCGTTCACGGACATCGACTCGATCACGTCGGGATAGATCGTACCCTGAGCCAGCCACTTGACGTCGGTGAGTTTCTGCGCCTCCTCGTCGAACACCTCGATGAAGTCGCGGCCGATGATCTTGCGCTTTTTCTCGGGATCGGTCACTCCGGCCAGATCGGCGAGGAACTTATCGCCGGCACGCACGCCGATCACGTTCAGCCCCATCGACTCGTAGGAACGCAGCACGTTTTCGAACTCGTCCTTGCGCAGCAGCCCCATATCGACGAAAATACAGATCAGCTGATCGCCGACGGCCTTGTGGAGCAGTTCGGCCGCCACCGACGAATCGACGCCGCCGGAGAGTCCGAGCAGCACCTTGTCGCCGCCCAGCTTGGCCCGAAGCTCGCGCACGGTCGATTCGATGAACGAATCGGGCGTCCAGTCCTGACGGCATCCGCAAATATCCACGACAAAATGACTGAGCAGCTGTTTTCCTTCGGTGGAATGGTACACCTCGGGGTGGAACTGGATGCCCCACGTCCGTTCGCCTTCGATACGGAAAGCCGCCACGGGCACCTCTTCGGTGCTGGCGATGATCTTGTAACTGTCCGGAATCCGGACGATGGTATCGCCGTGCGACATCCACACCTGACTGCGGTCCGACAGTCCGCAGATGAGCGGATTGTCGCCTTCGACCTTGGTCAGCATGGCGCGGCCGTACTCGCGCGTGGCCGAGGGTTTCACCTCGCCGCCGTACTTCTGCGCCAGATACTGGGCGCCGTAGCAGACACCCAGCAGCGGCAGACGTCCCTTGATGGACGACAGATCGACCTGAGGCGCCTTCTCGTCGCGGACCGAATAGGGACTTCCCGACAGAATCACCCCTTTGACCGATTCGTCCAGCGACGGAATCTTGTTGAAAGGATGGATTTCGCAATAGACGTTCAGTTCGCGCACACGCCTGGCGATCAGCTGCGTATACTGCGACCCGAAGTCCAGAATCAATATTTTTTCCTGCATAACGGTTATAAAAGTTTTCGCGGTTATATCCGGCAATCATATATTCTGTGTACCCGGGTTCCGGCAACGTTTCTCTTCCCCCCGGCCGAGGCTATTCCCGGCCCGAGTCCGCACAACACGGCTTCCGCCGCAGCGGAGAGCGAACCGGCCGGAATCCCCGTTCCGACGCGCTACGAACGGATCTGAGCGCCGAGCTGACGTTCGAACGCCCGGATCAGGTTGTTCATCGTCCGGTCGATCACCTGGTCGGTCAGCGTCTTGGCCGTATCCTCGAGCACGAAACTCAGCGCGTAGGATTTCTTGCCGGCGGGCAGCTTGTCCCCTTCGTATACGTCGAACAGCGCCACCTGCTTGAGCAGTTTCTTTTCCGTTGCGAAAGCGACGGCATGCAACTGCGCGAACGTCACGTCCCGGTCCAGCAGCAGCGCCAGATCGCGCCGCACCTCGGGATATTTGGAGAGTTCGCAGGCCGTGACCGTATGGTTGCGCGTCAGTTTGAGCAACGCATCGAAATCGAGTTCCAGATAGTATACCTCGTTCCTGACGTCGAAGCGGTTGCGGATCTTTTTCGACACGACGCCCATTTCGAGCAGTTTTTTGCCATTGAAACGGCAGCACACCGCCTCGCGGTACAGGTCGCTCTCGAAGGGCTCGGTCGCCGCATCGCCCAGGTCCAGACCGAAACGGCGCAAGACCTTTTCCGCCGCCGCACGCAGCGTGAAGAACGTGGCCGGCTCCGAACGCACGTTCCACGAAGGAACATGATCGGTACCCGTAACGGCCATCGAGATCATCGACCGCTGGGAGTAGGGAGCCAGTCCGCCGTCGGCCTCGCGGGCCGCATCGTAGAAATAGCAGTTCCCGTATTCGTAGAGTCTGAGGTCCGCATTGCGATGGTTGGCATTGAGCGCGATGGCTTCCATCATATTGAACAGCAGCGTCTGGCGCATGACATTGAGGTCGTTGCTCAACGGATTGAGAATGCGCACGCAACGTTCGGCAGGGTAGGAGGCGAGACCTTCGTAATAGGCCGAGCGGGTGAGCGAGTTGCTCATGATTTCGTTGAATCCGTTGGCCGACAGCGTATCCGAGAACAGGTTCACCATCTTGTCGCGGTCGGGATGGGGTGCATACGAAAGCGTCGAATTGACATGCTGCGGAATTTCGACATTGTTATATCCGTAAATGCGCAGAATATCCTCGATCAGGTCGGCTTCGCGGCGCACGTCCACCCGATAGGGCGGAACGGCCACCTGCAGCACGCCGTCTTCCGATTCGCTCTCGACCGTCACGTCGAGCGCCGCAACGATCTGCCGGATCGTCTCGGTAGGGATGTCCTTGCCGATGAGTTTTCTCACCCGGTCGAACGACAGCTCGAAACGGAACGGTTCGACGGGAACGGGATACAGATCCGTAACGGGCGACGAAATCACGCCCCCGGCCAGTTCCCTGACAAGCACGGCGGCTCTCCTCAACGCATAGGGCGTCATGTCGGGATCGACTCCGCGTTCGAAACGGAACGACGAATCGGTGTTGAGTCCGTGCCGTTTGGCCGTCTTGCGGACCCGTACCGGATTGAAATAGGCACTCTCGATGAAAATATCGGTCGTCGTCTCGGTCACGCCCGAATCCAGCCCGCCGAACACCCCGGCGATGCACATCGGCTCGCGGTCGTTGCAGATCATCAGATCGTCGGCCGAGAGCTTGCGTTCCACGCCGTCGAGCGTCACGAACGGAGTGCCTTCGTCGCAGGTGCGCACGACGATCCTGTCGCCGGCGATCTTCGATGCGTCGAAGGCATGGAGCGGCTGCCCGGTTTCGTGCAGGACGAAATTGGTGATGTCCACCACGTTGTTCTTGGGATTCATCCCGATGGCCCGGAGGCGGCGCTGCAACCATTCGGGCGAGGGTCCCACCTTGAGGCCCGTCATCGTCACGCCCATATAGCGAGGAGCAGCCTCGCTGTCGAGCACCTCGACGGCGATCTGCCGGCCGGCGACGTCCTGTCCGAACGACTCCACCGAAGGCAGGGCCAGACGGCAGGGCATACCCTGCGAGCGGAGATAGACCGCCAGATCGCGGGCCACGCCGTAATGCGAAGCCGCATCGACCCGGTTGGGCGTGAGACCGATCTCGAGCAAATAGTCGTCCTCGATACCGAAATAATCGCGGGCGGGCGTTCCGGCCTTCACGTCCGAAGGCAGCACGATGATACCGTCGTGCGCCGTTCCGACGCCGATCTCGTCCTCCGCGCAAAGCATCCCGAACGATTCCACGCCGCGGATCTTGCTCTTTTTGATCTTGAAACCGTTCTCCTCGCCGACAGGGTAGAGCGTAGCCCCGATCGTGGCAACGACCACTTTCTGACCGGCTGCCACATTGGGCGCCCCGCAGACGATCTGCACCGGCACGCCGTCGCCCAGATCGACGGTCGTCACGTGCAACTTGTCCGCATCGGGATGTTTCTCGCACGTGAGCACTTCGCCCACAACCAGACCGGCGAGTCCGCCCCGGATCGACTCCGTTTTCTCGAACCCTTCCACCTCGAGTCCTATATCCGTCAGGATACGGGCGGTCTGCTCGGCATCCAGCTCGGTTTCGACATACTGTTTAAGCCAATTGAATGAAATTTTCATACTATGTTTCGTTATCTCGATTCTGAAATCACTGTCGGATACCGCCTTCCGAAGCGAAAAAACGCACCCGAACGGCGCGAAAGTTACGAAAAGTTTGGCAAGCGGCCAACCGCCCGCCGAGAAGATTATCAACAAAAACCGCACAGACGCCGCCGCACGCAGGGATCTCGCGGACGACCGTACCCCGACGACTGCGGCGACGAAGCGGCGACGGCGAATTATTTACCGTTTTTGCGCATCCGATTTCGAAAAAATGCACTTCTTTTGCATCGTCATTCGATCCGGACATTCACATCGAAAAAACGCCATGAAAATAACCGAAACACGAAGCGACATGCTTCACGGCATCCTGCTCATCGCGCTGTTCTCCTGCGCGGCATTCTACCTCTGCGGACTCGCCCCGATCGCCCGGCTCTCGCTCAGTCCGCTCATCATCGGCATCGTACTGGGCATGCTCTACGCCAACAGCCTGCGCAACCGCCTGCCCGCCACGTGGGTGCCGGGCATCCTGTTCTGTTCGAAACAAATCCTGCGGCTGGGCATCGTGCTGTACGGGTTCCGGCTGACGTTTCAGGACGTGGCGGCCGTGGGACTCACAGCACTGGGCATCGACGCCCTCGTCGTCACGACGACCGTCTGCGGAGGCATCCTCGTCGGCCGATGGCTCAAAATGGACCGGGACACCGCCCTGCTGACTTCCGTAGGCAGCGGAATATGCGGCGCCGCCGCGATTCTGGGCGCCGAGGCCACGCTGCACAGCAAACCCTACAAAACGGCCGTGGCCGTCTCGACGGTCGTCATTTTCGGCACGCTGTCGATGTTCCTCTACCCGGCCCTGTACGCCAACGGCGCCCTGAATCTCACGCCCGGACAGGTCGGTCTCTATACGGGCGCCACGCTGCACGAAGTGGCCCACGTGGTGGGAGCGGGCAATGCCATGGGCAGCGAAATATCCGACGCCGCGATCATCGTCAAGATGATCCGGGTTATGATGCTCGTCCCGGTGCTGCTCGTAATCGGTTACTGCGCCGCCCGGAGCCGCAAAAAATCCGAAGAGCGGAACGGCGCGGCGGCCGGCAAAATAGCCGTACCGTGGTTCGCGTTCGGCTTTCTGGCCATCATCGGATTCAACTCGCTGGGCTGGGTTCCCGCCCCGACGACCGACTTCATCAACGAAGCGGACACCTTTCTGCTGACGATGGCCATGACGGCGCTCGGCGCGGAAACGAGCATCGAGAAATTCAAAAAGGCCGGCATGAAACCGTTCATCCTCGCGGCGATCCTCTACGCATGGTTGCTGGGCGGCGGTTATCTGATGGTCCGCTATCTGAGCTTTTAGTATCCATACGTTTCCCGGCCATCCGATCTGCGAGAAACGCCCCGCAAGGCAAGTGCCCGGAAGGGACGCCCCCATATCAGAGGCCATCCCTTCCGGGTACTTGCCTTATCCGCCCCGTTTACCGGGCCGTCACCGGAATACAGATATCCACGATCCACTTTCCCTCGGGGTGTTCCGTCGGACGATTCAGATACCGTTCGAAAGGCAGACCGCAGCACCGGTACCCGTACTCGCCGATCAACCGGTACATGCACTGCCACGCGGCCCGAAAATCCTCCCACGGAATCTCGAACCGGCCGACGGCGTATTTGCCCGCCGCCAGATCGAGCAGCCCGATTTCGCCGTCCGTCTTCACCGGTCGCGCCACGATCAGACAGGCGTCGGACGTCAGTTTCTCGACCAGAGTCACCTCCGGATCGTCGTGATAAACGGCCGCCAGCCGGCAGTCGGACGAGACCAGCCCTTTCGGGAAAGCCCATCTCATCAGTTTTTCGAACGCTCCCTGCATTTCGGCATAGGACCCGTAATGACGGCAATACACCGCATGCGTGGTTTCCAGATATTCGATCTTGAATTCGCAGTCCACCATCTTACTTTCTATTTTCAACGATTTACGACTGCAAAGATAGTGGGCATACGAACGGCCGTATGGACCGATATTGTGTTCCGATGGACGATTCTTGCCATTTTCACATCCGGCCTTGCGCCGATACGCTTCGGCCGTCATGCCGAAGAAACGCTTGAAATTACGGCAAAACACATGGACGGAACCGAATCCCACCTCCGAAGCGATATCCGAGACCGTACGTCCCGGATCGTCGCGCAAACAGATCGCCGCCCGCTCCAGCCTCTTCCTCACGACATACCGGGCCGGCGATTCCCCCATGGCGGCGGAAAATACCCGGTGGAAATAGAACGGAGACAGACCGGCCGACTGCGCCAGAGACCGTATGTCCAGCGGCCCGTCCATATGGGTCGCGATGTAGTCGAGCGCCCGGTTGATCTGCCGGGTGTATCGATCCGTCGGATTACCTTCTTTCATATACCGAAGTTTCCGATCCTGTCTTTCCGATTCCAGGAACCGCCGCCTGCAACCACCGGCCGGGACCCGCTCCGGACCGCAGTCCGAAAAGCGCATCGGCCACGACAAACGCCCTTGCGTCCGTCACCGCGCCTACCGGCGCACAGCGCTCTCCGAGGCCCGTCCGGGGGCATTCAATAGTTCTCATAGGCATACTCGACCGCCCGGTTGATCAGTCGGTTGAACGGCAGCGTCGTCTCGAAAGCCCGGACCGTCCGCTCCAGCACATCGGGCCGCGAGAGGAAATCCTCGTCCACAGCCCGTTCCAGATACACGTTTTTCAGTTTGAAATATTCGGCATACGCACTGTCGGCAGGGAATCCCGCAGGAACGCGCTTGAGCACGGCCTCCCGGTTCAGTGCGAAGCCCTCGGCCGCCGCAAGCGTCTCCTCGAAGCCCTCGCCGTTGTCCAGAATCTCCTCGCGGATGCTTTTGAGCACCGACGACGAAGGCATATACAAGCCCGTCACGACCATGCTACCGCCCAGAAAACCTTCGCCCCGAGGTTCGAGGTGAAAATAATATCCCGAATAACCGGACTTTTTGCCTCCCCGGCACACATAAGCCCCCATATGGGTCTTATAAGGCGATTTGTCGGCGCTGAAACGGGTATCGCGATAAATGCGGTACGTACAGTCGCGCACCCCCAGTCCGGCGACCTCGCTGTCGAAAGAGGCGATACCCCCGATCAGCCGGCCGACGAATGCGTCGAATTCTCCTTTGGCATCCCGGTACCAGCCTTTGTTGGCCTCGAACCATGTTCTGTCGTTGTTGCGCCTCAGCGCATCGAGAAATGCAAGTATGTTTTCCATTTTCGTCGCACGATTTTCGTCATTCTGCAAAGATAATAAAAGCCCGAAACACGCCCCGCACTCCGTCCGGCGCTCGCCATTGATAGGGATTTATCGTTCCGGAGCCTCCCCCATTGTCGGTATTTACAGTCGAAAATATTGCAGGACAGCGACAAAGAAACTATATTTACATCGTAAACATTTTCAAGCCCGTTAAGTTTTGTT